>CAYXVJ010000102.1:0-8689 GCA_964468675.1 uncultured Oscillospiraceae bacterium | reverse complement strand
GATTAGTGCAGATAATCTTGATGCATTACGCAGCGGTTTATATGCGATGCGTTCAATGATGACACCTAGCAAAGCTGTGCCGAGCATACTAAAGGGAATCGCAAGATAAATTGGTAAACCCAGTTCCGTCAAACTTAAAAGAGCGATGTAACCGCCAACCATCATCAAGTCGCCATGAGCGAAGTTGATAAGTTTGACAATGCCATAAACCATGGTGTAACCAAGGGCCACCAGGGCATAAATCGCTCCGATTTGAAGACCGTTTAGCAGTTGAATCAGAAAATACATACTAGACTCCTATAATTAGCGAAAGGCTGCGTAGCAGAACTTCATTTCTGTTACGCAGCCGATCCGTATAGCAAATAAGATTAACGGACGATCTCCAGTTTTTCTTCTAACTGATACTCGCCACCTTCGATACGAATGACTGAAACTTCTTTGTTTGGGTCACCGCTGTTATCAAAGGTTAAGTTTCCTGTAACACCATCATATTCAAGTGCTGCGAGAGCATCAATGATGTCTTGTGAGTCTGTTGAATCCGCATCACGGATTGCTTCGATCATCATCTTAGCAGAGTCATAGCCTAATGCTGCAAAGGAGATTGGCTTCTCGCCATACTCTTCACTATAAGCTGAAACGAAATCTTGAACCTTATCGGAAGGGTCTTCTGCGAAGAAGTGGTTGGTGAAGTATACGCCATCGGCTTCTTCTGGATTACTCTCTTCGACTTGTGTCAAGATACCATCCCAACCATCACCACCAAGAACATCACCGGTGATACCAGCTGCTCTTGCTTGTTGGAGGATCAAGATGTTTGTGCCGTAGTAATCAGGAACGAAGAGAACATCAGGATTGTCCTGAGCAATTCTTGTTAACTGAGTTGAGAAGTTTGTTGTATTGCTTGGGTAGCTTTCGATTGCAGTTAATTCTAAGCCGAGTTCATTTGCTCTCTCTTCAAATGCTTCTGCAAGACCGACTGAATAGTCATCTGCTGCATTATAGATGATCGCTGCAGTAGCTGCATCCAATGTACCATCAGCAAATTCTGCCATCAAAATACCTTGGTCTGGGTCAATGAAGCAAACACGGAAGACGTTATCACCTTGCTGTGTAACAGCAGCTGCTGTAGCTGTAGCTGTTAACATTGGTAAATTAATCAATGCTGCACGTTGAGCAACAGCGATGGTAGGTGTAGAGGTAACGTCACCTAACAGAGCAACAATATTATGGTCTTCAACCAGACGGTTGAAAGCTGTAATAGCTTCTTGTTCATCGCCTTTTTCATCAAGGAGTTCTAATCTAATCTTCTTACCATCTAGGTCTCCTGATTCGATGGCTTCATTATATTCCTTAATAGCGAGCTTAACTCCATTTGAAGCAGCAATACCGTAAACAGAGACGCCACCTGTTAGTGGTGCCAAAGCACCTACTACAATCTCGTCGTCAGAGCTTCCGTCTGTGGAAGCGTTACATGCTGTAATGGAGACGAGTGCCAATGCTGTTAAAAGCACTGTTGAGATCACTCGTTTGAAGCTAAATTTCTTTTTCATTATACTTTCCCCCGTTTCTGTAGTGGATTTACAAGATTCTAACGGGGGTTGACAAATGTGTAAAGATGTAAAACAACCAAAAGAGTTCAATTTAACAGATCGGTGGTGATCCAGATGTTTTTATGAACGAATAACGAACTTTACCTAAAGATCTGAGTCTGTATTTTCCTCTTTTTTGCTACTACGAAGTGAGGATAAAGGGTTTGCCTCAACGGCAGCATGAAGGCTATCGGAGTCAACATGTGTGTAGATTTCAGTAGTAGAAACAGAGCTGTGTCCTAAGATTTGTTGTAATCTTCTGATGTCTACCTGTCCATATTTATACATTAAAGTGGCTGCTGTATGCCTTAGTTTATGCGTGGAATACCTGGTAGGATCAAGGCCTGATTCTTGTATATAGTTCTTAATAAGCCTTTGTACTGCAGAGTTTGAGATACGGTTGCCTTGACGGCTGATGAACAGCGCTTCCTCTGCATCCTTTTTTATACCGCGCTTGGGTCTTACTTTCATATAGGCATCTACTGCATCGATACATGCACCGTTTAAATATACAGTTCTTTCTTTACCACCTTTACCGAGTACACGCAGTGTTTCTCCTTTTATATCCTTAATATTTATGCCACACAATTCAGACAAACGCATGCCACAGTTCAAAAACAAAGTGACGATACAATAATCACGCTCACTAAAATTGCTCTCCGAATGATCTATTTTTTCTAAGAGTTTTTCACTTTCGTCAAGTGTCAAATAGCGAGGTTGTTTCTTCGTAATTTTAGGCGACTCTAATTCATAGGTTGGGTCTTCATCAATAACGGCTTTCTTCGTTTTCAAAAATGAGAAGAACGAACGAAGCGTTGCTACTTTACGTGCACGGTTTGCAGTACTCGCATCTCGCTCACGGACCAACCAGGTTAAGAAGGCATAGCAATCGCTTAAACGAATGGAATTTAAAAAGGGGATACCGATTTCACTAATGTCTACATCTTTGTACGAGACATTTTGCTGTGCCCCTCTGTGGTGGATCATGAAGCGAAAGAACATCGTCAAGTCATAACCGTACTCTTTTACGGTTAAGGCAGAACGTCCTAATATAGCTTCCATATAACCCAAATATTCCAACAGAAGAGGGAAAGGGCCTTTATTTGCTTGCTTATCTTGCTTTGTGTTCTTTATACTCATATTTGTATTATAGCCGATATGGTAAAATGTGCTATAGAAATCAACGAGGAGTATGCTAATGAAATATAAATTACGTGCAGCAGTTGTTGGCGCTACAGGTTATGTAGGGCAACGATTTCTCACTTTACTCGTCGATCATCCCTGGTTTGAATGTAGCTTACTTGTTGCATCACCAAGGTCCAGTGGAAAACCATATAGTGAAGCAGTAGAGGGAAGATGGCGCATCGATCTGCCTATTCCTGATGCCACTAAAGACATTATGGTGATCGACATCGATAGCTTAATTTCCAGAGCAGATGAAGTAGATTTGATTTTCTGTGCAGTAGATATGCCTAAAGAAGAGTTGAAAGACTTGGAAGAAAGGCTAGCTAAAACAGAAACACCAGTTATCTCTAATAACTCTGCAAATCGACTGGTAGAAGACGTCCCCATGATCATACCCGAGATCAATGCAGATCATACAAAGCTAATTGAAGCGCAGCAAAAGCGTTTGGGAACAAAACACGGCTTTATTGCTTGTAAACCAAACTGTTCCATTCAAAGCTATGTGCCTGCACTAGAGCCGCTTCGAGCATTCGGTATTGATAAAGTAATGGTCAGTACCTACCAGGCCATTTCAGGCGCTGGAAAGACTTTTGAAGATTGGCCGGAGATGGAGCAAAACTTAATTCCATTCATCGGTGGCGAGGAAGAGAAGAGCGAGTTAGAGCCCTTAAAAATCTGGGGCGACGTTGTAGGCGGCCATATTCAGTATGCTGCTGAACCACTCATTTCAGCTCAATGCTACCGAGTAGCTGTCCAAGAAGGCCATACAGCATCCGTGTCCGTTTCATTTAAGAAGAAGCCAAGTCGTGATGAAATATTGGATCTGTGGAGAAGCTATCAAGGCGAAGCTCAAAAACTTGATTTGCCAAGTGCGCCAAAACCATTCTTATTTTATATAGAAGAAGAAAACAGACCACAACCACGATTGGATGCCAACCGTGAAAACGGTATGGCTATAACGATAGGACGATTAAGAGAGGATAAGATTCTAGATTGGAAGTTCACTTGCTTATCTCATAACACCGTTCGCGGTGCAGCAGGTGGTGCAGTATTAATGGCTGAATTGCTAACAAAACAAGGTTATATAAAGTCAAAGGAGACATAAATGAAACGTACAAACCTATTTAACAGAGGGTGGGTATATAAACCATCATTCGATGATGCTTATATCCACTCTACAAACCATGCAAACGAGGGGTTCGAATCCATCGTGATTCCTCACACAAACCTCGAACTACCATTCAACTACTTCGATGAGACAAGCTATCAGTTCATCTCAACTTATGCAAAGACATTTGATTTTGATCCTGCTTGGTCCGGTAAGAAGGTTTATTTAGACTTTGGAGCAGTCATGCTCTATGCAGAGGTCTACCTAAACGGCACTTTCTTAACCAGCCATAAGGGCGGGTATACACCGTTCTCTGCAGACTTAACAGATGCTTTGACAACAGGTAGCAATACCGTTGTTGTTAAAGTCGATTCTACAGAGCGAAATGACATCCCACCATTTGGTCATGTCGTTGACTACCTAGCTTATGGCGGTATTTACCGTGATGTCAGCTTACGAGTAGTTGATCTTGTTCATATTTCAAACATCAAAGTTGAAGCTCAAAACGTCTTAGAAGCAAGTAAACGTAGCATGACTGTTGATGTTCATCTTGCCAATACGGCATTATCAAGTGACAATGTAGAACTTGAAGTTAAACTTTTAGATAACGAAACAGTTGTTGCTAAAGCAAACACAACACATACACTCACTAAGAATGCAGATGAACTTGTAACACTAAGCATCGATGCTTTATCTAGTATTGAGCTATGGTCTGTTGATTCACCTAAACTCTATCAAGTTGAAGTTACACTAGCATCAGATGCTGCTAAGGATACGTTTACGACACGCTTTGGTTTCCGTGAAGCAGTCTTTACAACAGAAGGTTTCTTATTAAACGGTGAAACAGTTTATATCACTGGTTTAAACCGCCACCAATCGTATCCATACGTTGGTTACGCCATGCCTGAGCGTGCACAAGTTGAAGACGCAGACGTCATGAAGTATGAGTTAGGCTTAAACTTAGCAAGAACTTCACACTACCCACAATCTGTAGCCTTCCTAGATCGCTGCGATGAGATTGGCTTACTCGTCTTTACAGAGCTACCTGGTTGGCAACACATCGGTGATGAAGATTGGCAAAAAACAGCCATCTTGAGCATGGAAGAGATGATTAAGAGAGATTGGAACCATCCATCTGTAATCCTCTGGGGTACAAGAATCAATGAGTCCATCGACAACCATGATTTCTACACCGAAACAAATCGTATAGCTCGCGAAATGGATAAAACCCGTCAAACAGGTGGTGTCCGCTACCATACGAACTCAGAACTCTTAGAAGATGTTTACACCATGAACGACTTCAATATGGGTCATACACCAGAGAGTGCACCACTACGTGAGCCTCGTGTTGTCACAGGTTTGGACCACGATGTACCTTATATGGTTACAGAGTATAACGGCCACATGTATCCAACCAAGAAGCAAGATGGGGAAGAGCGTCAACACGAACACACCTTACGTCATGCAAAGGTTGTTGATGCCGGTAAGGCACATAAGAACATCAGTGGCACAATTGGATGGTGTGCGTTTGACTACAATACCCACAAGGACTTTGGTTCCGCAGATAAGATCTGTTACCACGGTGTCATGGATATGTATCGTCAGCCTAAGTTTGCAGCCAATGCCTACCGTTCACAAATTGATCCAAAGGTAAAACCAGTGCTCGAAGCCATTACAGTCTTTAGCCGTGGTGATAAAGCAGGTGGAGCAGTAGTACCCATTATGGTCATGACGAACTGTGATTACCTCATGCTTGAGATCAATGGTCAAAACAGAGGTCCATATTACCCAGATCGTGAAAACTTCAAAGGCCTAGACCATCCACCAGTATTTGTAAGAGATACATTAGGGGAGTGGGGCTTCACTTGGGATGATGCGAAGTTTACAGGTTACGTAGATGGAGAAGTCGTTGTCGAGCGTACTTACCTAGCATCACCAACGCCTGATAGCTTAGTTGCGAAAGCAGCATCAAGTGAATTGATTTCATCAGAATACGATGCTACACGTGTGGATATTCACCTACTAGACTCTGCAGGCAATCGTTTACACTATACAGATCAAGTGGTAGAGCTAGAAATTGAAGGTCCTGCCGGTATCATCGGGCCGCATCTTCGTACAATTACAGGTGGTACTACAGCCGTCTGGGTGAAGAGCTTAGCCAATGACGAACAAGGTACTGCAAGACTAACCGTTAAGGCTGCAGGGCTTACGGCTTCAGTAGAGATCGAGATTCAATAAATCTTATAAGTCCTATTAAACCAGAACTTTAAAAGCAAAAATTGAATAGAGAAGAAGAGGTGTTTTCTAAACGAAAATGCCTCTTTTTTATCCTTATCTCTCCATAGCCAATCCACAGAGTTGTCCACATGAGTTATCCTCATACAACTTTACAAAAACACGTTTTGTTGCGTTGTAACCACTTTGTAACATAATCAAATTCCCTATTGATTCGCTTGAAAGCCTTGTTAGAGGGCTTCCGTTCAATTATGATAGGTATAGAATCTTTACATGTATATGCTGGAGGTAAGAAAATGAAAGAAGCAGTCATGCTCTGTTTTGGTGGAGTACGAGGCGAAGAGAACTTAAAGAATGCGTACGATGAAATGGTACGACAAGAACTAGAAAGTCGACTGAAGTTTCATAAACCGATAACTAGTTTAGATGATCTGCAGATGCGTGCAATGACAGGTCAACTCGCAAAAGTACATTACGTCTTTTCTACTTGGGGGATGCCATATCAGGCAACTTCAGACATACAACGTTTTGCACCGAATTTAGAAGCTGTTTTTTATGCTGCAGGATCTGTACAAGGATTTGCTAGACCATACTTGAATGCAGGTGTAAGAGTATTTAGTGCTTACAAAGCGAACGCTGTACCAGTTGCAGAGTATACGCTTGCGCAGGTGATTCTAGCCGGTAAAGGCTTCTATCAATCTCAACAGTTATATAAAGATGAACGCAAATGGCAAGAAGCAAAAGACTTTAGCCATGGAAATACAGGTAACTATGGCCAAACTGTTGGTCTATTAGGAGCCGGAGAAATTGGCAGACTAGTTATTGGTCATTTAAAACCATTTAACTACAACATTCTAGTATTTGATCCATTCCTTTCTGATGAAGCAGCCAATCGTTTAGGGGTCACTAAAGCGGATCTAAACACTCTATTTAAAGAGTCCGATATTATCTCAAATCACCTTGCGAACAATGAACATACGCAAGGCATCTTACATAAAGAACACTTTGATTTAATGAAGCCTTACTCGACGTTCATTAATACAGGTAGAGGTGCCCAAGTCGTAGAAGCAGATTTAATCGCAGCTTTAAAAGCAGATGTTACTAGAACTGCAGTGTTAGACGTCACGTGGCCAGAGCCTTTGCCAACAGATAGTCCATTCTATGAGCTGAAGAATCTCTTCGTAACGCCACATATTGCTGGTAGTCAATCACTAGAGATTGCTAGAATGGGTAAGTACATGTTAGATGCATTAAATTCATATGAAGCAGAAGGACAATCTGAGCATGAAGTAACTGTAGACATGCTCGAAACAATGGCTTAGAAAGAATATGATCGATAGAAGAAATGGTGCTGCTAGAAAAGAATATGGTTCACAAGCAGCCTGGACAGGTGTTGTCGTTAATCTACAATTAGGGCTTTTAAAGCTTCTAGCAGGATTAACGGCAGCATCTTTAGCTTTAGTAGCAGACTCTATAAACACTTTAACCGACAGTGGTTCTAGTGTATTAACCCTTGTCAGCTTTAAAATATCTGCCAAGGCACCAGATAAGAATCATCCATTCGGTCATGCACGTTATGAGTATGTCTTATCATCAATATTAGCCGTTATAATAATGTTTGTTGGTGGTCAATTGCTCTGGGAATCCATCCTTAAAATACTAAGCCCAAGCGAAATATTGATCAAAACAGCGACCATAATCGTTCTTATTATATCTACCATGGTGAAGATAGGCTTGTTTGTATACTATAGATATTTGGGTAAAAAGATTAACTCCATCATTTTGGAGGCGAGTAGTAAAGATAGCTTATCAGATGCCTTAGCCAGTTTAGTCATCTTAGTGTCTATGATTTTATTCCAGTTAATCGAGATGAATCTAGATGGTTATATTGGAGTCATTGTTGCGCTTATCATCATTAAAAATGGTTTTGATATTCTAATGGGTGGCATCAATCTAATCGTTGGTAAGCAAGTAGATCTTGCTGAAGAAGGTAAGATTAAGTGCTGGATTTTTGCCCACGATGGCGTATTAGGTGTACACGATTTAATCGTACATGACTATGGACCAGAGCAGCGTTTTATCTCTGTACACATTGAAGTGGATAGCAGGCTTGAACTAATAGAAGCTCATGACATTGTGGAGACCATGGAGAATGATGCAGTAAAAGAATATGGATGGCAATTGGTCGCTCACATTGATCCAATTGATGTATCAGATCCTGAATTACATACGCTTAGACAATTAACAGAGCGTGCAGTACAAATGGTTGATACGCAGTTAAGCATTCATGATTTTAGAATCTTACGTGGCAAGAGACGCTTTAATTTAATCTTTGACTGTGATGTCCCAAATGAATTAGATATTAGTGATGGTAAATTAAAAGAACAGATCTCACAGGCAATCCATAAACTAGATACGACTGATCGACAATACGAGTTGACGATTACCTTTGATCGCAATTATGTACGGAGCAGTGCGAAATAGGAGGGTCTTCTTCTATTTTGTTTCATTTATCGAGCTGAACAAAATAATAATTTTGTTCAGGTGAGGGGAGCTTTTTAAAGAAAAAACA
>CAYXVJ010000101.1:4437-8712 GCA_964468675.1 uncultured Oscillospiraceae bacterium | reverse complement strand
TCCGCATATATTGATGGGGCAAATGATTTCCAGATATTATGGAAGATTATTGCTCCGGTAATTAAACCGACGATTGCAGTATTATTTTTATACTACATGGTTGGTCATTGGAACTCCTGGTTTGCTGCATCCATCTATTTGAAAAGTAATGATAAGCTTCCGCTGCAGAATATTCTTAGATATATATTATTGGCAAACAGCAGCAATAATCTTGGGGACGAATATAATGTATATGCGGAAACAATCAAATATGCGATTATTGTTGTCAGCAGTCTGCCGATTATGTGTGTATATCCGTTCCTGCAGCAATATTTTACCAAAGGTGTTATGATCGGTGCGGTCAAAGGATAGTTTAGACGTTAGAGAGGATTCTTATGCAACACAAAAATATTGTAGAGCGAACAAAGCGTACAAAGTGGTTCAACGAGGCACGCTTTGGCATGTTCATTCACTGGGGCTTATATGCCATTCCTGCTAGAGGCGAATGGGTCCGTAGTAGAGAAGAGACGAGTCACGAAGACTATATAGCTTATTTCGACGAGTTTACAGCAGAAGAGTACAATCCAAAAGAGTGGGCGAGGCTTGCTAAGAAAGCAGGCATGAAGTATGCCGTACTTACAGCAAAGCATCACGATGGCTTTTGCCTATGGGATACAAAGCTAACAGATTTTAAATCAACCAATACGCCAGCTGGCCGTGATCTTGTCCGTGAGTATTTAGACGCGTTTAGAGCAGAAGGCATTAAAGTAGGCTTATATTACTCCATCATCGACTGGCGTCATGAAGACTATCCACACCATGGTGACTTGCATCACCCTCATAGAAACGATCCAGCTTACAGTAATGAAGGACGAAACTTCGATAATTACTTAGACTTCATGCATGGACAAGTAAGAGAGCTCTTAACGGACTATGGCCACTTAGATATCATGTGGTATGACTTCTCATACACAGGCATGCGAGGAGAGACCTGGCGTGCTCAAGAACTGATGGATATGGTCAGACGTTTACAACCACACTTAATTGTCGATAACAGACTAGAGGGTAGTGGAGAGCACTCAGGTACGATACTAACAGCAGAACCTACAGATTTTGCAGGCGACTTCGCATGTCCAGAGCAAATGATTCCACCAGAGGGAATCAGAAATGAATTAGGCGATTTTGTACCATGGGAAGCCTGCATCACCTTAAACAACAACTGGGGTTATGTCTCATCTGATAAGCACTATAAGGACGCACAGATGGTCATCAGGATGCTGGTTGAATGTGTATCCAAGAATGGTAACCTGCTCTTAAACGTAGGACCAGATGCTAAAGGACGTATTCCACGTGAATCTGTAGAGATTTTAGAAGAAGTCGGGAACTGGATGGAAGAGAATAGCGACAGCATTTACGGCTGTGGCATTTCAAACTATAAGAAACCAGAATGGGGCAGATATACCCAAAACGGCAATAAGCTCTATGCGCATATTTACGAGCCTCAAGTGGGTGCCATATGCCTAGAGAATCTTGCCGGTAAGATCAAGCGTGTTAGACGCTTAGCAGACCGAAGTGAAGTAAAGCTGACGAACTATTGGAATTTATCGGAATATCCGGAACATGCTTTCTTCTTCTTAAATGAGCGCTCAGCCGATAACTATCCTTTGCCTGATCCTAAGAATACGGTAGTTGAAATTACTTTAGAGGATTGATAAGGTACTCGAAGAAGACATAAAGGAGAATGTAGATGCCAAAATTTGGAGTAAGTGTATATAGTATTTGTGATAAATTCCGTAAGAAAGAATGGACACCTATGGAAGGGATCACTTGGCTTGCAGAGCAAGGAGCTGAAGTCATTGAGATCGTGCCATTTGGTATTGATTTCATAGCTGAACCTGAATTAATTGACCAGTGTTTGGAAGCAGCCGAAAAGGCAGGTGTCGTGATCGATAACTTCTCACTCAATGCCAACTTCTTGCAAATCACTGATGAAGAGTATGAAGCTGAAGTTTTGCGTGTGAAGACATACATCGATATTTCAGCAAAGTTAGGCGTCTCTACCATGCGTGTGGACTGTTCCGCCTTCCGTCGTCCAATAGAGACCAATACAACCGCACACTTTATCGATGAATTACCTGTAGTGGTGAAGACTTATGAAACCCTTTGCGATTACGCTGCACAGTATGACATCAAGATTTTATTAGAGAATCATGGTTTCCATATCAATGGAGCAGATAGGACTGCCTTTATCTTTGAGGCCTTGAAAGACAAGAACTTTGGTGGACAGATCGATTGTGGCAACTATGTCTGTGTAGACGAGATCCCAGAAGTAGCAGTGAAGAAGAGCCTTCCATATGCTACAACCGTACACATGAAGGATTTCTACATACGTTCAAAGGATATGGATCCAGGTGATGCCAAGCAATTTGACTGTGCGAACTCTTGGTTCCGCTCTGTATACGGTAACTACCTAAGGGGAGCCATCTTAGGTCAAGGTGACTTGGATATCAAAAGGATAATTAAGGATATTAAAGAGTCTGGCTTTAATGGTAATATTTATATCGAATTCGAAGGAATGGAAGATCCACTCTATGGTACGAAGGTATCTTTAGATAACTTGAAACGTATGTGGGCTGAAGCCTAAAACTAAGGCTAATTCAAGAATACAATTTAAAAGACTATGGACTTAACAGGATCTAGCTTCAATTGCTAGGTCCTGTTTGTCTATAAATAGATAAAAGCATAGCTATACGTACAATTGTTTTGCCATTATCCCGAATTGTTATTATTCGCTAAAAAGAGATTGATTTAATATATTATAATGCTAAAATAATCGATATAGAAGTATTGATAAAAGATTTTACAAAAAGAAATGAGGATCTCAAATGAAAACAGCTATTGTTACAGGTGGTTCAAGGGGTATCGGTGAAGCAATGGTTTGCCGTTTAGGCGAGTTAGGCTATAACGTTGTAATCAACTACAACAGCGACAGTTCAAAAGAACTTTGTGAAGATATTGTTGTCCGTTTAGGCGAGACATGCAATGTTAACGTGAAGATGGTACAAGCAGACGTATCAACATTCGAAGGCTGCAAAAAGGTTGTTGATTTTGCAATCGAAGCATTTGGTCCGAGCATCGATCTTTTGATCAATAACGCAGGTGTCAGTAACAACAAAGCATTCCATGAGATGGATCCTTCCGATTATGAGTGGCTCTTGAACGTAAACTTGATGAGTACCTTACATATGTCACGTTTGGTCCTACCATACATGGTCGAACAACAGTCTGGTAACATCATTAACATTTCATCTGTTGGTGGTCTCATGGGCGTTGCCTATCAAGCAGATTACTGTGCATCGAAATCTGGTGTCATTGGCTTCACAAGAGCTCTAGCTATGGAATACGGCAAGATGGGTATCCGCGTGAACTCCATCGCACCAGGCATGATCTGGACCGATATGCTCCGTGGTGTTGACCAGGATCAAGTCCAAGCACTAAAGCAATCCATCCCACAAGGTGAAATCGGTGAAGTAACAGAGATTGCAGAAGCAATGGAGTATCTCTTGAAATCAACATACATGACCGGTCAAACCGTATCACCTAATGGCGGTCTCGTCATGCAATAAAGCTTACGCTTGCGTTTGTGTTTGCTAAATGTTGCATAAATCATTTAAGAATTAATAAGCAAAACCAAAGCCGCCTCAATTGCTGAGACGGCTTTGCTTTTGTTCTTTAGTATTTAGAATCTTTTATATTATGCTCTTACGCTTGCTTTTTCAACGGTGTAGCCAACTTTTTCAATGGCTCCTGTGATGTCATCGATGCCGAGCTTTGATTCGTCGAACTTTAATTTCACTTTGCTGGCATTGAACATGACCTTTACTGAATCTTGATCGATACCGTCTAAACGCTTCACAGCATTCTCAATCTTTTGTAAGCAAGAGGGGCAAGAAAGTGTTTCTAATTGTATATTTGCTGAATTCATGTGTGTTCTCCTTTGTTTGATCTTTAATCTATTCTTAGTATAACAAGAGCTGTTCGTTCTTGCTTTGACCTAGGTCAAATTTTATTTTAGTTTGTAACGGAGCAGTCGCATACCGTTTAATATAACGACTAAGATGCTACCTTCGTGGACAAGCATACCAATGGACATGTTCATCCAATCACTAAAGAAGACGCTGAGTAATAGAACTAATACAACACCAACCGCGATGATGATATTCTGGTACATGTTTC
Organism: uncultured Oscillospiraceae bacterium; assembly: GCA_964468675.1. Classification (GTDB taxonomy): domain Bacteria; phylum Bacillota; class Clostridia; order Saccharofermentanales; family Fastidiosipilaceae; genus CAYXVJ01. Next base: position 4,497 of record CAYXVJ010000101.1, on the reverse strand, counting down.
TTGCCGTTGCTTTCGTCAAGCCTAAGGCATGAGGTAATCTGCCAAAGTCTGAGTTCATTA
>CAYXVJ010000101.1:0-4427 GCA_964468675.1 uncultured Oscillospiraceae bacterium | reverse complement strand
ATTAAAACAACATCTGATGTTTCGATGGCGACATCTGTACCGCTACCCATAGCAATACCTATATCGGCTAAGGCAAGGGACGGGCTATCGTTAACACCATCTCCTACGAAGGCTGTGATTTCGCCTCGATCTCTTAGTTTTTTCACGTAAGCGGACTTATCTTCTGGCAGCATATGTCCATGCGCTTCAGTGAGGCCTAGTTCTTGGCTGATGACATCTACGGTTCCTTGGTTGTCACCTGAGAGCATGACTAGGTTTTTCACACCTAATTTCTTTAGCTGCAGGAGGTTTTCCTTCACACCTGGGCGGAGCTGATCTCTGATTCCCATGATGACTTTTAATTCACCATCTACAGCTGTAATGACTAGAGAGTTACCTGCTTTTTCTAAGCGATTGATTTCATCTAAGGCTTCTTGGCTTAAACGGATGTCCTCTCTCTCCATTAAGGCTACGTTACCAACAGCTACTGTCTTACTGTCTACCTGGGCTAAGATGCCGCCACCTTTTAAGACTTCTGTGTTTTCAACCTCAAAGAGTCTTGTTTCACCAATCTCTTTTAAGACTGCTTTAGCAAGTGGGTGGTCAGACTCACGCTCTATGCTGGCTAGGTATGCTAAGACTTGTGCTTCTTCATCTGAATCTTTTATATCGAAGACTTTTGTAGAAGAGACGCTTGGGTTTCCTTCGGTTAACGTACCGGTCTTATCGAATAAGATGGTGTCAACGCGGCTAAAGTCATGAATGACTTCACTACCCTTTAAGAGGACACCGTGTCTTGCTCCATTTCCAATACCGGCAACGTTGGATACAGGGACGCCAATGACCAAGGCACCAGGGCAACCTAACACAAGTATGGTAATGGCAAGTTCAACGTTTCTTGAGACTAGCCAGACGATGAAGGCTAATACAAGGACTGCAGGTGTATAGTATTTTGCGAAGCGGTCGATAAAACGTTCTGCTTCTGATTTAGAGTCTTGAGCTTCTTCTACAAGTTCAATGATGCGACCAAAGGTCGTATCTTCACCGACACGATCGGCTTCAATTTGTAAGGTACCGTTATCTAAGATCGTACCTGCAAATACGCTCATACCTACTTCTTTGGATACAGGTATGGATTCGCCAGTAATGCTAGCTTCGTTAATAGCACCGTCACCAGATATAACTGTTCCGTCAACAGGTACCTTAGCACCTGTCCTGACAAGTAAGGTGTCGCCAACATCAACATCGTCGATGTCTACGTTTTCATATTCGCCATTGTCCATCAAGCGAACGGCACTCTCTGGGGCCATTTCAGTTAATTCCTTAATCGCAGATCTTGTTTGCATCAAGGTACGTTGCTCTAAGAAGGCACCGAATAAGAAGAGGAAGGTGACGATCGCTGACTCTTCAAAGTTACGGATTAAGAAAGCACCAATAACTGCTATGGTTACCAATAGATCAATGCTTACCACCTTAACCCTTAGTGCTTGAACCGCTTGAATTAAGATTGGCGCTACACCAATAACTGATGCTATGATCAAGGATACTTCGAATGCGAGCATGTTTCCTTGTGTCCAGCGCATAATAAATGCAAAAGCAATTAAGATTGCACTCATCCAAGTGATATTGTTTTTTTGTTTTAAAATGAATCGTTGCATATAAAAACCTCATGTCTTAAGTACTATAGCCATTATGACATGAGGTTTATAAAAACAAATTGATCTGGGTCAAAAATTTTACTTATGCATCGGGATCTTGCAGAAGTTTGGCGTCTGTCTCCATTGAAATCAGTCGATCGACTTCTTCTTTTGTTAAATCTACATCGAAAATGTCAGCATTTTCAGCGACACGCTTCATGGTACTTGTCTTCGGTAAAGGTAAGAAACCCATACTTAGACTCCATGCAAGCGCTATTTGTGCAGGACTCTTATCGTACTTCTCTGCCAGCTCTTTTAGTTCAGGGGCATCGAGTGCCTTGCCGGTACCAAGTGGGCTGTATGCTTCTATGAGTATGCCAGCTTCCTTACAGTAAGCGACAATCTCTTCTTGGACCAGTCCTGGGCAGAGCATAATTTGATTCACCATCGGTTTAACCTTGGCGGTCTTTAAGAGTGCATCCATATGGTGTGGGTGGAAGTTACTAATGCCGAGTGCACGAATTTGGCCTCGTTCGTAAAATTCTTCCATCGCACGCCAAGTCTCGCTATTGGCTTCTTGCCAATTAGGGCGAAATTCTTTTGGGTTTGGCCAATGGATTAAGACAAGATCAATGACGTCTGTATCTAAGAGCTCCAAACTCTTATGGAGTGAACGTACGGTGTTGTCGTAGCCATGGTTTAAGTTATCAATTTTGGTGGTAATGAAGATGTCTTCTCTTTTGACATCACTTTTCTTAACGGCGCGGCCTACTGCTTCTTCGTTGCGATATGCTTGAGCGGTATCGATATGCCTATAGCCAACCTCTAAGGCATGCGAGACGATGGCTGTTGTATCTTCGTTGTTAGGCATTTGCCAGGTGCCAAAACCAATTGCTGGAATTTGAACACCATTTGACAAGGTATAGGTATCTGTTAGCGATTGAATGCGTTTCATTGAAGCCTCCTTGTATACTTAGCTTAGCTATATGCTAGCAAAAAATAGACAACAAGGAAGATACATATGATATTTATGGAGCTGACTTCGTGTTGAGCCAATCGACACGATCGAAGATAAAGTCTAAGACAGGTACCATGAAGGCTGCAATGAAGCCGCCTGCAAATCCATTGTTATAAAGGTTCATGCCACCGTGCATGATGCTGATGTTGGTGGCTAAGGCCATATGGAAGAAACCTGCGATGATGCCGGCTACAAAACCATACTTACCTGCTATTGGAGCAAGGCACGTACCGAATAGAGCGACCAATACAGATGAAGTCGTACTAAGCGTGTGATCTCGATCTAACAAGACCGCAATGATGACACCGATCATTATGGGGGTTACATTCTTAATATGCTTACCTGCAGCGCCGAAGCCAACAACTGTAAAAATACCGCCTAAAGCAGGTCCGTTTAGCTCACCACCTAAAATTAAGACATACAATGTGGTGACATAGCCCAATACCGCCATGTTGATTAATGTAGTACCAAAGGTAGTTGCTTCGATGAAGTCTTCTGCTCCTTGACCTGTGTGCTTTAAAAGTCTTTTGTAATTGGGAAGAGGTAAGCCATCTAGGAGGCAACCTAGTATAAAGAGGGCAGCAAAGAAGAGGACTAAGAAAAGAGCCATCTGTATATTGTGTCCGCTAGACTCTAAAGAGACTAAATGGATTTCGACACCGAAGGCTTCTAAGATACCTTTGAAACACATCGTGATGATGCCGGCAGTAAAACCAATGTTATAGAGGTTAAAGCCTAAATGGAAATTCCTGAAGCTGTCTGCTAGTGGAGTTAATATAAAGCCTAATACGATTCCTGCTAAGCCACCTACAAGTAAGCCCATAGGAATGGATAAGTGCTGATCAAAAGCAAGTTCACTGACGAGTGGTCCCATAGCTGAACCAAAGAGGGCAGGACCGATGTAGTTTTTAAAGGGTACACGCTTAAACTTAGCTGCAAGATACACCCCAAAGGTGATGGGTATAGAGTTAATTAAGTTCTTGCCGAAGAAAGCGAAACCTGCAACGGTAAAGAGAGCAGCTACGACAACACCAGTCATTTTAGCACCAGTAAATTTCACTAAAACGAGTGAGATGAGTGTCATAAAGCCAACATTCAAAAAGGTAGAACCGACATTTGCGAGTGCAAAATAATCGGTGACTAAATTTGATGGTGAAATCTGTATTCTAATGAATCCAGACCAGATGGCTGACGGGCTATCGTATACAAAAGCCATGAGGATGAACAGGAGAGCAGTCACGGCGACCGTGATGAACTGAACTCGTTCCATTTTGTTAGCATCTACGTTGAAGCGGGTAGTCTTCGAAGCATCCAAATCGTTTCCTCCTAAAAGGGGGGCGTTAAATTTGCTCTAGTATAACGAAATAGTGAATGTACATCAAGACAAAAATCCCCTAAAATGCATTGAAAATTCAAAGTTTTAGGGGATTTTTAAAATGTTAATATTTTGTTTAAAAGCTACTTTTCTTCAAGATAGGCTTTCATCAGGTCTTTATGGACACCTACACCACCTTCGGCATCGAGTTTGCGTCCATCCATACGGAGTGCTGGTAAGAACCAGACGTCATTTTCTTCGTAAGCGTAATCGTTGCCCTCTTCTTGGATTTTTTTGTATGTACCGTCTTCTAATGCTTTCAAGAATGCATCACGGTCTACTAGATCCTTAACATAGTCTGCTACGGTCTTAGCATCTTCCACATCAATTCTATCCACGTGAACGGCTGCGAATAGACGCTCATGGTAGGCTTTGATGTCTGCACCGTGTTCTTGGGCGAAGAATAAGCCTTGGAGAC
>CAYXVJ010000100.1:3913-8902 GCA_964468675.1 uncultured Oscillospiraceae bacterium | reverse complement strand
GATTACTCTTTTGTATACTAGAAAATATTCTATTTAACTTTTGTAATCGGGGGGGATATAACATTGGAAGTATTGTTAACATTTTTTGAGGACCTGCTTGCAGCCTTAGCTACCGTCATGAATGGTATACCACAAGGACTGCTCGCTTTATCGTATGGCTTTGCCTCTGTGCCTATGTCACTTGGCTTCTTTATTGGTGCTGCAGCTTGTGGACTCTTAGGTTCAGTTGCACCCATCTCGTTCCAAGCTGAAAGCATTGTATTGGCAGGGCAGATGGGCAATGACCGCAAAGAACGCATCTCCATGATCATCTGGGCAGCAGTTATTACCATTTTGCTCGGTGTATTTGGTGTCATGGGCTGGGCAGTTGAGTTTAGTGGACCGACGATCTTAAGCGGTATGATGGCCGGTGTCGGTATCATGCTTGCTAAGACTGCACTGGATATGGGTAAGAAGAATACTGTAGTAACCGCCGTGTCTATGGCTACAGCACTATTGCTTTACTTCTTTGTCACTCGTGAGCTCTTATGGATTGTTGTTATTTCGATGCTCGTTTCATCAGCTGTGAACTTCTTTATGAAGAAGGGTACGGAAGATGAGATCCCAGCTGAAAAGCCATTTCGTATGCGCCTTGTAAAACCAGGCTTTAATCCTAAGATCCTTCGTGGTGCTCTTGCCATGGCTTGTATGACCATTGGCGGTAACATTGCCTATGGTTCTGTCACTGCTGATATCACAGGTGGCACACATCAGTTAAATGTAGATGGTCTAACCATTTATTCTGGTGTAGCAGACTTAGCTTCATCTCTCTTTGGTGGTATGTCACTTGAGGCCATTATTTCAGCAACAGCAGCTGCTCCGAACCCGGTTCGTGCTGCTGTCCTCATGCAAGTCATTATGGGCTTAATATTGATTTTTGGTCTCTTGCCTAAACTTGCAAAGTTTATACCTTCAGAATCGATCTCAGGCTTCCTCTTTGTTTTAGGTGCCTTTATCACCATGCCAGGTAATGCACAAACTGCATTTAATGGTACTGAACCAGGTGCGCCCATCATCGCTGCAGTGACCATGGCTGTCACAGCTGTAATGGATCCATTTGTGGGTATTGCAGCAGGCTTAGTCGTACGTTTCCTCTTTGGCTTGGGCTTTGGTCTATAATGTAAGGACATGGATATGAACTATTATGAAATTGAATTAGCAGGTTTGATCCGCCGATTACCGATCGTCCCTTTGTCGGACGAACTTAGTATTGCAAGTTTTGTCATACTAGGTGATGCAGAACTGGTTGTCCATGTGGCACCGGAATTGGACAGAAGAATACCTGAAGCAGATTACTATCTAACCGCAGAGGCCAAAGGCATTCCGTTGGTCCATGAAATGGCAACACTTCGTAAGATGCCATACTATATTGTCGCTCGCAAGAGTACCAAAGCGTACATGGTTGACCCTCTCCATGTATCCGTGAACTCCATTACGACGACAGGTGAACAACAGCTCATTTTAGATGGTCACGATGCAGAACTCATCAAAGGTAAGCGCGTTGCGATTATCGATGATGTGATTTCTAGTGGTGAGTCACTAAGAGCGATTGAAGAATTAGCGATCGCAGCAGGTGCAACGGTTGTTGCGAAAGCTGCCATTTTAGCTGAAGGAGATGCAATCGGCAGAGAGGATATTACAGTCCTCGGAGAGCTGCCACTTTTCAGGGAGCAGCTTTGACAACGCTTGATGCTAAAAACAAAATAAACAAACTACACACAGGGGTGCTAGCCGCCCCTGTTTTTTTCGTCGTAAAACGAAGGCGAAACGTAATTGACAGTGCATCTTACTGCCGTTATAATCGATAACGCTGTTTAGTAATTCTAAACTTAAGGTTTAATATTGTGGTTTGAAGGAATGGCTAGGGAGAGTTTAAATGACACTGGGTGAGAAGATCAGATATTTAAGATTGAGCGGGAATCTAACTCAAGAAGAGTTAGCGGATCGCTGCGAGTTATCTAAGGGATTTATCTCTCAGATGGAACGTGATATGACTTCACCTTCTATTGCGACATTAACGGATATTTTGCATGCCTTGGGCACATCTTTACAAGAGTTCTTCCAAGAGGAACCAGTTGAGACCATCGTGTTTACAAAAAACGATTATGCCGTAAGGGAAGACCCTGAACGCTTATCCACCACTACCTGGTTGATCCCCAATGCGCAGAAAAACCAAATGGAGCCCGTGCTGATGACAATCGAGCCTGGAGGGCATTCGTTCATCGATAACCCGCATGAAGGAGAAGAGTTTGGTTATGTCGTTAAAGGGCAAGTGGATATACACCTAGACAAGCGTGTCATCAGAGCCAAAGCCGGTGACTCCTTTTACTACAGAGCGGATAAGCCGCATGAATTACGAAATCCTTATAAGAAAGACTGCGTTGTGATCTGGGTTGCAACGCCACCTACATTTTAGATTAGAAGCCTGCTTGATGTTCAAGATGGATGGGAGAGAAAAAGATGCCGAGAAAATTGGGAAAACAAAACGATACTAGCACACAAGCTAAGCCGCAGCGTTTGGATGATCAAAGTGGCAGCAAGCACATCATCGAGGTGATGAATCTTGATAAATCGTTTGGTGAGACGCACGTTTTAAAAGACATCAGTTTTTATATCAGAGAAAATGAATTCTTAACCTTATTAGGCCCATCAGGTTGTGGTAAAACAACGACCCTTCGCATCCTAGGTGGTTTTGAAGGGGCTGATGCAGGTGAAGTTACTTTTGAAGGCAAAGATTTGTTGTCTATTCCAGCACATGAACGTGCTTTAAATACAGTGTTTCAACGCTATGCCTTATTCCCGTATTTAAATGTATTTGATAACGTGGCTTTCGGTCTTCGTATCAAGAAGATTAAAGAAAATGAAATTAAAGAACGTGTTGAAAGAGCCCTTCGCATGGTTGATCTTGCAGGTTATGCAGAGCGTGAGATCGATCAGCTATCGGGTGGTCAGATGCAACGCGTTGCTATCGCAAGAGCCATCATCAACAGGCCTAAAGTATTGCTTTTAGATGAGCCTTTAGGCGCACTGGACTTGAAGATGCGTAAAGCGATGCAAGTTGAATTAAAACAAATGCAGCAAGACTTGGGCATTACCTTCGTTTATGTAACGCATGACCAAGAAGAAGCCTTGACCATGTCCGATACCGTCATTGTTATGAACGACGGTCAAATCCTGCAAATTGGCACCCCCATCGATATCTATAACGAGCCGAAAAATGCGTTCGTTGCTCAGTTCATTGGAGAATCCAATATCCTTCAAGGAGTCATGCTAAAAGATCTCGAAGTGAATATTGAAGGGCGCAACTTCGTTTGTCTTGATCCTAGAATGCCAGAAGACGATGTAGACGTTGTCATTCGTCCTGAAGACATCGACTTGGAAGAGGCACGCGATGGTGCGATTAATGGAGAGGTTGTATCCGTTGTCTTTAAGGGTGTGCACTATGAGATGAACATTGAAACAGAGCATAACGAATGGCTCGTTCAATCGACAGATAAGGTCGAGTTGGGCAGCAAAGTGAGTTTGAACTTTGGACCTGATGACATTCATATCATGCGCAAATCCATATATTCGCCTGATTCTGGTCAAAGAGAATCCATTAGCAATATCGGTGAGGAGGGAGGTTCCAATGAACAAGAAACTTGGTAGACTTGCATTCCCCTATGTGCTTTGGATGCTCGTATTCACCATCGTCCCTTTATTGTTGGTCGCATTCTTCGCATTCACAGCCTACGATGCAGATGGAAACCTCTTTTTCACCATGCAGGGCTTTAGGAATGTCTTCAATATGGACCGCACAGCGAACTTATCGATCTTTGGTGTCTCTAGCTTCTTTGGCCAGTCCATTGTCTTGCCGATTTACATCAAGGCCTTTATTGAATCCTTGATCTTTGCTTTGGTATCAACTGTATTATGTTTAATTCTGGGTTACCCTGCAGCATGGATATTGGCATCTATGGCGATCAATAAGAAGCGTGGAAGCCAATTGCTTTTGTTCTTATTCGTTATGCCGATGTGGATGAATGCACTTTTAAGGACCTATGCTTGGCTCGCTTTATTAGAGCCCATGGGTATAGTCAATAACTTGCTGGCTTTAGTAGGTTTACCTGCTGTCCGTCTTATCTATAACGACTTCGGCATTGGCTTAGGCTTAGTGTATAACTATCTGCCATTCATGGTCTTACCTATATACTCTGTTTTGGTCAAGATCAGTCCACAGCTGTTAGAAGCTGCAGCAGACCTTGGAGCGAACCGAAGTTTGGTATTGAGGCGTGTGGTCATGCCCATGAGTATCCCAGGTGTTTTATCTGGTATTAATATGGTTTTGATGCCGGCTATGACAACGTTCTTGATTCCTGATCTTTTAGGTGGTGGTCGCTATCTCTTGATTGGTAACGCCATTGAACGACAATACATGGTCAGTAGAGACTATACAACGGGATCAGCCTTATCGATTGTCTTACTTGTCTTTGTCTTGATTAGTATGCAGATCGTAAATAGGAACATTGATCCAGAAGAATCAGGAGGAGGTTTGATCTAATGAGAGACAGAGTGAATAAAATCTATCTAGGCTTCATATATCTCTTCTTATACCTGCCTATCATCGTCCTAATTATTTTCTCCTTTAATGCCTCAAAGTCACGTGCAGTTTGGGGAGGATTCACCTTGGACTGGTATGTGAAGCTCTTCCAAAACAGTGACATCTTGGCAGCCTTGAGAACAACATTACTAGTCGCTTTACTGTCTGCAGTATTTGCCACGTTAATTGCGGTCGTCTCATCCATCGGTATTTACACCTTACCAAGGCGCTTGAGACAAACCATTATGGCAGTGACCAATATTCCTAATATTACGCCTGATTTAGTGACAGGTATCTCTTTGATGCTTTTGTTCTACTTCATTCGTATGCAATCTGGTTTTATAACGCTTTTACTCGCGCATATTGCATTT
>CAYXVJ010000100.1:0-3860 GCA_964468675.1 uncultured Oscillospiraceae bacterium | reverse complement strand
CCTGAGATCAAGCCCGGTATAATGACGGCCTTGATTTTAACCTTTACCTTATCGATCGATGACTTCGTCATCAGCTACTTTACTGCTGGTAACCAAGTGTCGACCTTGGCACTCACGATTTACTCTATGGCGAGAAAGAGCGTCAACCCGCAGATCAACGCATTGTCCACCTTGATGTTTATGGCCGTATTCATCCTCTTGATTATCGTCAATGTCAGGTCATCTAGAGGGTCGAAGCTACGGACGAAACGTTAGAGACAAGAAAATACCAAGAGCTATGTTTAGATAAAGATAGTATTGTTCGACAATAAAAATACATGAAACAATTGACATGCATATGGAAGGATAAGACATGAAAAGATTAAAGCTACTATTGATCCCCTTGCTCGTTTTGTTTGGGGCAAGCATTTTGATGGGTTGTCAGGTATTCGATGACCGTGAGAAGATCCTGGTTTATAACTGGGGTGAGTACATGAGCCGCGAATCAGACACCTACACCTTGTATGGAGAAGAGTTTGAGATTAGCGATGTTATCAAGGACTTTGAGGCAGCATATCCACAATATCGTGTGGTTTACTCCACCTTTGATGACAACGAGAAGATGTATGCAAAGCTTGAGACGGAGACATACGATGTCATCTTCCCGTCTGAATACATGGTGACACGTTTGATGCGTGAAGATAAAGTTCAAGAACTAGACTTCAGTAAGCTTCCAAATGTGAATACCTACATGAACGAGGACTTAAGAGACATAGAATATGCAGAAGATGAAGAGACTAGCAGCGCAATTTTTGACTATGCTGTCCCTTATTTCTTCACTACGGTTGGCTTAGTGTATAACACAGAGCATATCGCTGAAATTACAGGTAATGACCCACAAGAGATTTGGAGACACTTGTTTGATGCCAAGTGGGAGAATCGCATTGGCATGTATAACTCCATGCGTGAGTCCATTGGTGCTAGCTTAAACTATTTAGGTTACAGCATGAACAGCTTGGATGAAAACGCACTTGCAGAAGCAGAAGAGCTATTAATCGAGCAACGCCAAAACGTAAGACCTATCGTCGGTATTGATGAGCTCAAAGATAAGTACATCTCCGGTGAGTTGGTTGCAGGTATTGCCTGGTCTGGTGACCACACGGTTATCCAACAAAGGCTAGAAGAGGGTGGAGAAGATCCAGAGCAGATCCAATACGCCTTACCAGAAGGGTCGAACATCTCCGTTGATATGATGGTTATCCCAAGTGATGCACCAAACGTTGAAGGTGCACACGCCTTTATTAACTTCATGTATGAGCCAGAGATTGCATTAAAGAATGCTGTATATGTCGGTTACTCCACTCCACATACAGACGTTTGGGAGAAGCTGCCTGCTGATCTAAGGGAAAACCCTGCGTACTATCCAGGTGAAGACTTGATGGACTCATTAGAGGTGTATTTCTCTAGTCCAGAAATCGATCAGACCTACGATGAGATTTGGCAAGTTTACCTCGCTAATTAAAACGATTGATCTTGATTTGACAGGGTGTTTGATTTATTTTTCAAATGCCCTGTTTTTTCTTGCTTAAACAAAGAAGGATAGACATATTTTGCCTAGGAATCTTACTTATACATAATAGGCAACTAACTTTTTGTTACATACAGCAAGGTACGAAAAGGTATAAAGTAGTATCATACTTAAAAATTGTAAAGAGTAAAATAAAACTCGAAGCAAACATTCAAAGGAGATGTGTTATGACATACTTATACCTAGCCATTATTCTCGCGATTTTCGTGCTTGGCTTAGGTGCACTCTTTCTTCTACAGAAGAAGGATAAAAGCTTTACTGTAAGAGTAATGCTTGCACTGTTTTCAGGACTAATTTTTGGTGCTGTAATACAAGCCATTTTCGGTAATAGTGGAGAAGTGACATTAATGGCACGCGACTGGATTAACGTCGTGGCTAATGGTTTCACCAGATTACTCCAATTCTTAGTTGTACCTATTGTTTTGGTTTCAATCTTAAACGCGATTACAAAGACTACAGGGGGAAGTACAGCTGCTAGAAGTGGCCTTAAGATCATTGGTGTCTTATTGGCAACAACCGCAATTGCAGCCTTTATTGGCTTCCTTGGTGTAGAACTGTTCCGCTTGGATGCATCCGGACTCTTATCTGGAGCTACAACCGATCGTGAGCCTACGAATATTCCAACAGCGATCTTAAATATCTTCCCATCCAACCTCATCAGTGCACTTAGTTCGAATAGTGCCTTACCAATCGTCTTTATTGCTGTATTGCTTGGATTTGCTTTCTTAAGCATCCGCAAAGAAAATGAAGAGATGGGTGCTAAATTAATCAATGGTGTGGATGTAGTCAATGAAGTCGTTATGACCATTACTGACTTCGTCATTGGCTTAACACCGTTTGGTGTCTTCGCAATTATCACACGTGTTGCTGCTACAAGTGATGTGGATAGCATCTTAAACCTCTTCGGTTTCGTCGTTGCAGCCTTTGTCGCCATGATCGTCATGTTTGCAATTCAACTAGTCATTCTGGCAGCCCATGGTGTTAGTCCTAGAAACTACTTGCGTAAAGCGGGTAATACACTAATGTTTGCCTTTACTTCACGTAGTAGTGCAGCAACGCTCCCAATGACCATTAAGACTCAAACCGATGACTTTGGTGTCAGCACCATGCATGCAAACCTAGCAGGATCCTTCGGTACCAGCATTGGCCAAAACGGCTGTGCCGGTGTCTATCCAGCCATGGTTGCAACAATGGCTGCAGCAGCCTTAGGTTGGAACGTATGGAGCCCTGGCTTTATTATTCCACTCGTGCTCTACGCTACCATACATCCATCGGTATTGCCGGTGTCGGTGGTGGCGCAACCAATGCAACGATTCTTCTGCTTTCACTATTGGGCTTACCGATAGAGCTCGTAGCTATTATGATTTCAGTTGAGTTCTTGATTGATATGGCACGTACCGCACTAAACGTTAGCGGTTCAATTGTGGCCGGTATCGTGGTTGCCCGTAAGGAAAATGCAATTAACGATGATATTTTAAACAGCCGTAAGGTGGTTGCCACAAAGAAAGTATAAGTCACTTTATTAACAAGAAAAAAGATGCTGTCTCATTAATTTGGAAACAGCATCTTTTTCATATTCAAAAGCTTTATTTATCTTAAGCTTACATGTCTTTCTAAAGAACGAATTGTCATGAAGACATAAACGATCGCTAAGATGAGTAAGAATAAGGCGAAGCCTAAACCTAAGGTGAAGTACTCTTGATTCGCCCCTCCCGTTATCGCATCCTTGAAAGCCTCTAGGGATGACTCCATTACAAAGCTGATGTTCGATGCAGAGCCATCAGCTAAGATGTCAAAGCGGATACCTAGCGGTAGTAAGAGCATACCGGCTAAAGAGGCAAATTGTTGAACCAAGTATGTGATGACGTACATGACGACTGGACCTCCTAAACCGATTCGATGAAACCTTGCTTCCATGCCTTTTGAGATGACAAAGTTCATTTGAGCGATCGAGCAAAACGAGACGAATAGGAAGTAGACGATGAGCATCACGATTGATATAGCTTTATGTTCATACGAGAGCCATGCTGGCCAGATATTCTTCAAGGTGAAGAAGTTAGGCAGTCTCATCTGTATATCAGCTGCTACTGTGAATAAAAATAGTATGGGTACAAGTATCAAGCTGTCAATTAAAATGAAGATGAATGACGTTATGAATTTTGACCAATAGAGTTCTCGTCCGCTTACTGGCAAAGTGAAGGTTAAGTAGCCTTCATTGGAATAAAAGTTCTTATAGTAGTGCACGATTAGGATAATGGGTAAGGATCCCAAGATGACTACAGATGCCAAGATT
>CAYXVJ010000099.1:2673-9028 GCA_964468675.1 uncultured Oscillospiraceae bacterium | reverse complement strand
ATATCAAAGAAGTGTTATCAAACTATGGTGCATTGAGTGGACGTCCACCTCATGTTCCAGACTGGTCTTATGGTTTATGGTTATCCACCTCCTTCTTAACCAACTACGACGAAGAGACTGTTCTTCACTTTATTGATGGTATGGAAGAACGAGACATTCCACTCGAAGTCTTCCACTTCGATTGCCTATGGATGGAACCTTATGAATGGTGTGGCTTCACTTGGGATCCTGAAAAGTTTCCAGATCCACAAGGTCTCTTAAAGAAGATCAAGGATAAAGGCCTTAAAATCTGTGTTTGGATCAATCCTTACATCGGTCAAAAGTCTCCTCTCTTTAAAGAAGGCATGGAGAGGGGCTACTTCCTCAAGCGCCCAGATGGCACTGTCTGGCAATGGGATAAATGGCAAGCTGGCATGGCTGTCGTTGACTTCACAAATCCAGAAGCTACAGCCTGGTATCAAGGCTTCCTTTACGAACTCATGGATATGGGTGTAGACAGCTTTAAGACAGACTTTGGTGAGCGTATCCCGACAGATGTTATCTACCATGACGGATCTGACCCTGTGTTGATGCATAACTATTACACGCAACAATACAACGAAGCAGTCTACGAAGTACTAGAAGAGCGCTACGGCCAGGGTGAAGCTGTCCTCTTTGCACGAAGTGCAACCGCAGGCGGTCAGTTATTCCCCGTCCACTGGGGTGGCGACTGTACGGCAAACTACGAGTCCATGGCTGAATCCTTACGTTCAGGGCTGTCCTTTGGTCTTTCTGGTTTTGGCTATTGGAGCCATGACATTGGTGGATTTGAAGATGGCTGTACCCCTGATATCTATAAACGTTGGACGCAGTTTGGTCTTCTGTCTTCTCATAGCCGTTACCATGGCAGTGGCCAATATAAAGTACCTTGGCTTTATGGCGATGAAGCATCGGATGTAACAAGACGCTTTACCAATTTGAAACTACGTTTGATGCCATACTTAAGCCTTGCTGAAGAAGAAGTGGTTAACAACAGTATCCCAATGATGAGGGCCATGCTGATTGACTTCCCAAATGATCCGGTTTGCTTGAATCTAGATCGCCAATACATGCTCGGCAGTGACTTACTCGTTGCACCAATCTTCTCGGATGATGGAGTAGTAAGCTTTTATCTTCCAGGTGATGGGACATGGGTAAACCTCTTAGATGGTGAGCAATTAGACGGCGGTAAGTGGTATCAAAGGCAGTACGACTACATGAACTTGCCACTCTTTGTCCGCCCAGGTGCAGCCATACCGTATGCTGCAAAATCCAGATGGGCTAAGATCGACGAATCAAAGCAAGTCACGTGGCTTGTTAATCCACATAAAGCAGGAGACTTAGCCACGAAGAAACTGAACGATACAAGTGTAGAAGCGATACACTTACAAGACGAGTTTAAAGGATTGGATCCTGAAGCTTAAGTTGAAGATTGTGAGAAGATGCAAGACGATAAGCAGCTTGATGAACACATAAAAACAAATCTTCCTTGGTCAGAGCTAGGCTTGGTATTTCCAGACCTAGCTCAAGATCAAGACTTAACTATGGCAAAAAGTTTTTGTGTGGCGATTGCAGAAGCAAGAGATGAACTTGCGGTAGATGTCCTTAATACCTTCTCAACAGCTTTAAAGCATTGTGCCATATACAAAATCGATTCAAGTCTAGCCCTCGTTTTTAACGGAGTAGCTTTCCGTGTTGCTACAGCCGAATGCTTACATGCGGTCCATCAGTTATGGCCAAACGAAAGTCCCGGTCCTCTATTCATTGCGGTAGGTCACACCGTCAGTGGCGTTGATTCCATAGAATATTCTTATGAAACAGCAAGGTACCTTTTACGGTACAAGTTTGTGTATTACGAAGATACAGTCATAAACCTTGATTCATTAGCTGGTGTAAGCTCCCAAACAAAATGGACCTTAGATGCTATGAGTAGCCATATCATATCGAATAACCGAGTGGCGATAAGGCGCGTGGCAAGAGACATCGAACAACAATACCTTGCCGAACCTGCAAGTGAGAGTGACATTAAGGTTACGCTATCTCAAGAATTTTTGAAACTGATTTGGAGTCTTGAACGATCCATGCAATATCGTTTACCTGAACGAGACATCAATCGTTGGTCAGATGGGATTAAAAATGCGGTGAGCTTAAGAGCGTTGATACATGGATTACTCGAGAACTTTTATGAGATGACTGAGATCTTAAGCAGACGCATGACAAGTGCGCCTGAAGAACAAGTCTTGCAATACATAAAAGACCATTACAACGAAGACATTACCTTGGAACTCCTCGCAGAGCAATTAAATTATAATGCAGCTTACTTGGGTCGCCTCGTTAAGCAAGCTTTGGGGCTTAGCTTTAATCAATTGAGGGATCAAGTCAGAATGGATGCTGCCAAACGCTATCTTAGAGAGACGAATTTAAGCATCGGTGAGATTTGCACCTTAGTCGGTTTAAAAGATCGCGATTACTTTGGTAGTAAATTCAAAGCAATGGTAGGCATGACCCCGAGCCAATACAGGCAAGATATCCAATAAAGATCACATACCCCCCCTTTTTATAGCACGGACTTTTGACGAATGTATAATCCTTCTGGTATAACTAGTGCAAATCCACTGGTTTTCATTTAACCCTCCCTGACTTATCATCAAATTGATGAACGTTCTTGGCGAGGAGGCCTCAAATGAAGACAGATTCACTAGTTGCTAAACAGGACAGATCTGCGCAGATTATGCGCGTATTGTCGATTGTCGTTTTAGCGATGCTGTTTATATCCCCGCTTAACCCAGCTAGGGTAAGTGGCATGATCCATCAAAATACATCTTTGTTTACCATCATTACATCATGGAATAAAATTTCAGATAACTTTGTGCGTGCCCTGACTAGAGGCTGGATTGAAGAAATCTCTTTAAACCTTACCTATATCTTTTCGCTTCTGATCGGCATCGCTATGCTCTTAGTCCTAGCAGCAACTTGTACATCCCTTGGTAATGAAAAGTTAAAAGAACTCTCTTATCGCTTAGGCATGTTTGGCTCCTTGTTAGGGCTTTTAGGTACAGCGCTACTCATCATTCCATTTCTACAAATGGTGAAATCTCCTGAACTGCAACGCATTGACCCCATCTTGAGTGTAGGCTATTTCATCTTTATCGTGATGTTCCTCATCTTATTCATTTGGAATTTATATTGCTATAAGACACGTGAGCTTCCTGAGAAAGACAGTGCCTTTGAAATGCACGCACAGTACCGCCTCTTTCTCATGATTCTGCCCTTCTTCGTCTTATCCTTAGTCTTCTCTTACCTGCCTCTATACGGCTGGCGTTATGCCTTCTTCAACTACAGGCCCGGTACGCCACTATCGATGGACGACTTTGCAGGCTTCAGATGGTTTCGCTTACTCTTCGGTAATCCCGCGACTAGAAACGATTTAATCAGAGTGATTAAAAACACGCTCGTCATGAGTGCTTTAGGTATTGGTACGGCTTGGCTTCCGATGTTATTTGCGATGTTTATGGTTGAGATCCGCTCCAATTCAGTTCGGCGTTTTGTCCAGACGTTTACAACCATTCCTAACTTCATCAGCTGGGTCTTAGTCTATACCTTCGCCTTCGCTTTATTCTCCACTGAGGGTTTTGTAAACCAAATGCTCTTAACTTTGAATCTTTCGGATCGTTCCAGAAACTTCCTGATGAGTGGCGATAACATATGGATCAAGATGTGGGCGTGGGGCACCTGGAAAGGCCTTGGCTGGTCTGCCATTATCTACATCGCCGCGATCATGGGGATCGACCAACAGCTATATGAAGCAGCCTCCATCGATGGTGCAGGCCGTTTCCAAAGAATGAGGCATGTCACCTTACCTGGCTTACTGCCAACATTCTCAGTTCTCTTACTCTTATCCATTGCCAACATTCTATCGAACGGCATGGAGCAATATTTTGTCTTCAAGAACTCTGCCAACCAAAGTTCAATTGAAGTCTTAGACTTATATGTCTACACACTCGGCCTTGGCACAGGCAGTACAGGCAACATTCCACTAGCCACCTTAATCGGTATGTTCAAGTCATTGATCAGTGTCGTACTACTCTTCGTAGCCAACCGGATGTCTAAACTCATTCGTGGCGAGAGTATTGTGTAAGGAGGTGTAGAGATGAGTCAAATCAAAAATAAAATCAAGAAAACAAAGAAACGTGGTGTAGGCCATAAACTAACACTAGGCGATGGCATCTTTAACGTCCTTAACTACACAAGCTTTATCCTCTTTGCCATTATCTGTATCTTCCCGTTCTACTATCTCTTCATCAATACGATTAGTAACAATGAATTGGTTAGAATCGGTCAGATTACTTTAATTCCCAAAGGCATTCACTTTACAAACTACGTCCAACTAAGGCACGTAGCAGGTTTAATCCAGTCCGTTATCGTCTCTGTTAGTAGAACACTTCTCGGTACTGCACTCATGGTGATGGCTTCTGCCTTTGTCGGTTACTTGGTCACGAAACGTGAGATGTGGAAACGCCAAGTCATCTACCGCATAATGGTCGCAACGATGTACCTAAATGCCGGTTTGATTCCTTGGTACCTCAACATGTCAATGTTAGGCTTAACAAATAATTTTTGGGCTTACATCATTCCAAGTATCGTAGCACCCTACAACATTATTCTAGTGAAGACATACATCGAATCCATCCCTGCAGAACTAGAAGAAAGTGCCACCATCGATGGAGCTGGTTACTTAACCATCTTCTCTAAAATTATGCTGCCATTAGCCAAACCAATATTAGCAACAATCGCCATTTTCGGCGCAGTCGGGCATTGGAACAGTTTCACAGACGCCATGATTTTAATGTCTGGTCGCCCTGATCTATTCACCTTGCAATATCGCTTACACATTTATTTAACAAGTACGTCGAATCTTTCGGCGCTGATGACTTCGGGAGGAGGTGGAGTTGGTTCACAAGCCGCTTTGGAGGCCGCACTCAATATGCGCACGATTAAACTGACAGTCGCTATGGTCAGCATCGTCCCCATATTATTGGTCTATCCATTCATGCAACGTTACTTTACAAAAGGCATCATGTTGGGTGCCGTAAAAGGATAGGAGAAATGAAATGCTTAAAAAAACAAGAATACTTGCTACAGTACTCACACTGACGCTCTTATTAGGCGCGATCAGCGCTTGTAGACCTGCAGCAACACCAGATCCCACTCCAGTTCCAGGTGATTCACAAACAGAAGACAACGAGACAGAAGAACCTGGCACGGATGCTCCTGGTACAGATGAAGATCCTGGTACAGAAGACCCAGGCACAGAAGATACAGAACCAGAAACACCTGATACAGACGAAGATCCATATGCCATCCCTGAAGATGTGATACCGGATGAAACAGTCACTCTTGATGTCTATACTCAATTAGCCAACTACTCTGGTGAGCAAATTGGTTGGTTCGGCGAGATTATGCTTGAGAAGTTCAACGTTAAACTGAACATCATCAACGAAGGTGACGGCACCTACGCCACACGTATGGAGTCAGGTAACCTCGGTGATATGGTTGTTTGGGGTAATGACGGCGATCAGTACATTCAAGCAGCAGAGTCCGGTATGCTCTTCGATTGGGAAGATGAAGACCTCATCACCAACTATGGCGGCTATATCGTAGAGAACATGGACCTTGCCTTAGAGAAGAATAAAAACTTAAATCCAGATGGTAAGTTATATGGCTACGGCTTTAACGTCGGAACCAGCGCAACAGACCATGAATCCTTCTTCTACGGTCCTTATATCCGTTGGGATCTATACAAAGAAGCTGGCTATCCTGAAGTTAAAACATTAGAAGATTTCGTACCTGCACTAGAGGCCATGGTTGCATTACAACCAAAGTCTGATGCAGACGGTAAAACCTATGCAGCCTCCCTCTTTAAAGACTGGGACGGTGACATGGTGATGTTCGTCAAAGCAACTGCAGCTCTATATGGATACGATGAGTTCGGTATCGGTTTATACAATGTGAACGACCAACAATGGCAAGGTGTCTTAGAAGAAGATGGTATGTATACCCGCATGCTAAAATTCTACAACGCCTTATATCAAAAAGGTCTACTAGATCCTGACTCCATGACACAAACATACGACGACATGGCAGAAGACTATCAAAACGGTGCTGCAATCTTCAACATCTTCGAGTGGATGAGCGTAGGCCTTTACAACACAGAAGATAACATAGCTGATGGCAAGGCCATCTTAGCCTTAGCCGCAGAAGACCAAGAAAATTTAGTTTATGGTCTAAACATCTACGGTGGTAACCGTATTTGGTCCATCGGTGCAAACACCAACTA
>CAYXVJ010000099.1:0-2663 GCA_964468675.1 uncultured Oscillospiraceae bacterium | reverse complement strand
GAACTCGTCATGGCGATCATCAACTGGTTGTCTACACCAGAAGGTAAAATGACGACTCTATATGGTCCACAAAGTGTCACTTGGGACTACGATGAAGAAGGTCGTCCATTCTTAACAGACTTCGGTGAGACCGCATACGCAGACCAAACAACTGAGATGACAGGTGGATACACCGGTACATTTAGTGATGGTACAAGCAAGATCAATAACGAGACATGGGCAGACGGTGCTGTAAACTTTGACGCCAAGAACGGCGACACCTATACCTACACCGACTGGGAAAGCAGAAGAGATCGTCCTGTTAGCGACATCGAGCAAGACTGGCGTGACTTCACAGGTTACAGCAACACCAACGAATACTTAATCGAGACTGGCAAGATCAGTATCTCTCCAGGTACTACATTCAGCATGGCTCCAAGAAGTGATGAGCTCCAAGCCATCTGGGTACAAGTCACTGAAGCGATTAAGAACTACTCCTGGCAGGCAATCTACGCCGAAGACGATCAGGCATTTGATGACATCATCGCTGAGATGGAACAAGCTTGCTTGGATTACGGTTATGAAGAGTGTGCTGAGTGGGTGCAAGAACAAGCAGTTATTCGTGCAGAATTAGAAAACGAAGCCAAAGCAGCAGGTAATTAAGTTATAATGGTTAACAAGCTTGAGGAGGGTTTTTACCCTCCTCTACACTTGGTAAAAGGGAGTATGCTTTGAACAAGACGAAACAGACAATAAAAAGAGCCATCTATGGTCAAGTAAAAGACTTCCTCCAGATCACGGATCTCGAATCCTTTCAGGAGCGTTTCACTGCTATGCAGAGGCAGTACGCTGCTGAAAAGATTTATATCGAGATTTACAGGCATGGACAAACACTAGACAAAGAACATTTCGAACGCTTTGCTACATTCTTTCGCCAAGAAGGCCTTGAAGTTGCTTGTGGTTTGACGACAGATGAACCTGAGAATAACGCAGGCGGCTTCGATACACTTTGCTATACCGACCCAGAATCCCACAAAATTCTAGAGCAAGCCGTTCGCTATGCAGCAGTGCTATCAGACGAACTACTAATTGACGACTTCTTATTTACGAACTGTAGATGCAAACGTTGCATCAGTCAAAAAGGCAAATCAAGCTGGGCAGACTTTCGTGTCGAACTCATGCAAAACATGCTCGAGTCCATCATCTTGCCGACAGTAAAAACTGTTAATCCCAACTGCCAAGTTGTTTTGAAATTTCCGAACTGGTTTCATGGTTACAACAATTTAGGTTATAGCTTAAAAAACAGCTTCAAGAAAGATGTTCAAATCTATGCTGGTGCTGAAACGAGAGACCCGGTTTACACACAACAACACTTACCTAAATACTTGAGTTATTTCACCACCAGGCTCTTATCTTTAGGACCCAACGGCTTAAATGGCGCTTGGGTGGATGCTTATGAAACGACAGGAAACTGGACCTACTTCGCCCAGCAAATCGAATATGCACTGTTTGCTAAGGCAAAAGAGATTAGCTTATTCTCACTTAGTGACTTAATGACTGCTCAATATAAGCTTGCATTACCAATCGCAGGTGAGGTTGTCAGCAGTGCAGAAGATATACTTTCCATGCTGGGTACACCAAGTGGCATCGGTGCATACTTACCTGAAGGCGGACTTGGTGAAGATTACATCCATGGTTTTATCGGTGCTTGTGGCATACCACTAGAACCCAATCTCAAGTGGCCCAAAATTGAACCCACCATCCTCTTAACAGAAAGCAGTAGCATAGACGAGCACCTGATAGATCGCATGCACAACAGCCTAATGGATGGCCGCGATGTCGTGATTACATCTGGCTTACTCAAGAAAATACAAAGCGAAACATTTTGGAACTCCTTCGCACACATTGAAGTATTAAATCAAACAATTGACAGCAGGCGTTTCGCCTATTCAGTTGATGGCGGTGTTACATTCGCCGGTGTCAGTGAGTCAGCAACTAAGATGCGTTTCCCTGTAATAAAATTCAGGAATAACGATGCTTGGGAACTATTGGCAGCCTTAGGCGAGAGCACGAGTTGCCCACTCTTCTTAAAACTCGAATACGGCCGAGCAAATCTATATATCTGGACCACGCCAGATGATCCTGGACATCTTCCTTTATTACCATCTAAAGTATTAAATGCCATTCGCAAGATACTTGCGGGCAATGACGCACCAATCGCATTTAGAGGACCTGGTAATATCCATTTATTCACCTATGACAATGATGTGGTGATCTTATCTTCACAGCTGCCATATTTAGATAGCATTACGCTTGAATTACGCCATGGATATACAGCTATTGAAGACTTAGAAACAGGCGAAATCATTGTTTCCACAACAGTAAATGGACAAGATGAATTAAGGCTTAGCCTTCGCCCCGGTGTCTCGAGAATCTTCAAATTGCAAAATGGAAGCTATACAAGGTAGAGCATGAAGAACTATTCGCTCTCCACGATCGTTTACGGTAGCAATTCGATCCCACGATCGATTACGGTAATAGCTCGATCGTGTAGCCTCTAGACCTAATCCCATCAATAACTCGTCCTAATATCTCTACATTGGTTGTTGAGACAGCATGTAAGAGTAAAATCGATCCTGGGTATAGCTTATCCATCACCATCTTATAAGCTGAATCTGGATTCG
>CAYXVJ010000098.1:0-9060 GCA_964468675.1 uncultured Oscillospiraceae bacterium | reverse complement strand
CGTGTCAAAAGACACACCTTGTCCGAAGCCGATTCATCTCATGACTGAAGTCACGTGTGTTCTCGGCTAATTCATAAATGGCCAAAGAGAAGCGCTTGGCATTGCATTAGATAAGATGTATGTTAGCTGGATCTACCCACAACAGATTGCATCCTTTAAGCAAGCAGCTTATCGCCTCTGGATAACAAAAGGACTAGAGAATGAGACAACTACTGCCTTTTGGGACAGTGGATGGATAGAGTCTAAAGAGAATCTATATATGCCTTGTACTGCAACAAATCTGCCATGTATGACAACACTTTATGCAAGGCTTAGCGTACGCTCAATAGATGGTGCGATCTTACATAGTAGACCATCTCGCTTTGTACTAGCTCCAGACACATGGCAAGCCAAATGGATCTGGAAACCAGATCTATACATCACTAACGATATCGCAGCCTTTCAAAAGACCTTTCATATTGAAGATACAGTTCTAGATGCAACAATCAATGTCTCAGCACATAGTCAGTATAAGCTGTGGATAAATGGAATTGCAGTGGGTGGACATGTAACACCTGCACCTAGTGATGCACAAAATCAAAAGCTTTATCTAAGCTACTATTTTAAGCCATACCTGAGTCGAGGAGAGAACAAGATTCAAGCAATCGTCTTGTATCAAGGTGGTGGTGGACAGAACTATGTAGATGGTATTCCTGGCTTCTTCTGTGAATGCCACATCAAGACTGCAAAAGATGATGTGTTACTACTGACAGACGAGACTTGGCAAGCAACTGCTCATACACCTTATAAACCTGGCATGCCGTTCCAGCAAAACAGAAGCATTACTGCCATAGAACATTACGATGCAAGCTTTGCAAAAGGTGATAAGTGGTGGGATCTCGTGGAGTGGACAGATGCAGTGTTGAGCCCATCTTATTTTGAGCTAGAAGGTCTAACACGGCAGCAGATTCCAGAGGGTATAGTAGAACGATCGATTACACCACTATCTTTATCCTATAAAGAGGGTGTCCAAGTCTTTGATGCAGGCTGTATTGTTACAGGCTGGCCTAAACTTCGTGTAGATGAAGCAGAGGGATCTGTACTTAGCATACGCTACTCTGAAGATTTAACTGAAGAGGGTAGAGTGAAACACAATGTGGCTAACGAACATAGCGAACACTATCTAGACATCTATACAGTCGGTAACGATAAAGATGAGGAGTGGAGCCCAGACTTCTCCTATAAAGCGTTTCGTTATCTAGAAGTCAGTGGCTTAACAAAAGCACTTGAATTTGGAGCACTACAAGTTGAACTTGCTCACACCGCTATTCCTCAAACTGGTCATTTCTCAAGTGACCATAAGCTGTTAAATCAAATTTACGATGCTTGCATTCAAACTCAAAAGAATAATATGCAAGGCTTGCTATCGGATTGTCCACATCGTGAACAAGCACAGTACTTAGCAGATGCGGATATGCAAGCAGAGACCTTGATGTATTTCTTTGATAGCAAAGACATGGTTGAAAAAGTACTGATGGACTTTGTACAAGCCCAGCAAGTTGATGGAACATTCCCCTTTGTCTATCCTGCAAACTACGAAGAGGAACGCTTCTCACTTCGCATCCCTGAATGGGATCTGCACTTTTGTACCTTACTGTGGAAGCTCTATTACCAGACAGGAAACATTGCTTATCTGGAGCAGTACATAGAGCCTTGTATCTTGATGATGGATCACTATCTAGGTCAATTGGATAGTGAGATTGGCCTTGTTCCCAAATCTAAGCTTTGGCACATCAGTGATTGGCCATATCCTAAAGTAGATCATGAGGGGGCTTACCTAGCTGCTCAGAACATCAAGATCTATCACAATTTAAAGCTCATGCTTCAAATGTTAGAGCGCTTAGGTGATGAGCTAGCCTCTATGAAATATAAGGAATTAGCGGATTTGATGTATACGAGTATACGCCAGCACTTGCTCGATACAAAAACAGGCTTGTTTAGAGATTCAAGTGATTCGGCTAGCTACGCAACTGGCGTGAATGCCTTAGCTTGTTGCTATGGTTTATTCAAGACAAGTGAGATCCCTGTTGTATTGAAGCATATACGTCAATTACCATTAAAAAGCAGTACGCTCTTAACCTTGAATGTCATACGAGCACTCTTCTTACATGGTGAAGGAGATAAAGCGTTTGCGATCTTATCTAGAGAAGAAGAACCAGGTTGGGGCGCCATGGTAAAGAAAGGCTATGGTACCATCTGGGAAGGCTTTTCCGATATTGAGAGCCATTGCCATGCATGGAATGCGTACCCAGCTCGCCTCTATGCTGAATATCTAGTGGGTATCCGACTAGCTAAAGCAGGTTTTAACCTTGTTGAGTTAAAGCCGTACTTCCCAGAAGGTATAGAACATTTAGAAGCTAGTGTACATACACCTCAAGACATTTTAGCTGCAAAGTGGACCATTAGGCATGGACAGTTAAGACTTGATCTAGATGTACCTTACGGGATTGAAGTGGATGTATATCTGCCCGATAGTACAACCGATGCAGATACTACACATCGTTACATCAATCGTTTTCAATCAGGCACACATAGGCTTGTATTTAAATGGGTATAACGATTCTAAAATTTTAAGAATAACTAAATGTTATTTATAAATGTACGTGCTACGCTAACTGTATCACGTACATTTTTAACTGTATCCCTTCTTTTTGAAAGCATAAAAGCTAAAGTGCTAAACGAAAATGCCTAATGGCATTAATATGGATGTACAACAGTAAAATGATGATACTGCTAGTGGAAGGAAAATCGTTGTTATGGAGCAAGGTCAAAGCCGGCATATTCTACTCGTAGAAGACGAGAAAACCATATTGATGGGACTTGAGTATTCATTAAGACAAGCAGGGTTTAAGACGAGTGCCTGTGATACAGCATCAAAAGCTAAGTCTTTGATCTTGTCTGGATTAGAAGGCATCGACTGCTGCCTCATTGATTTAAACTTACCAGATGGTGATGGCTATGAGCTTTGTTCCCTGATCAAGGACAAACGAGATATACCTGTTATATTCTTAACTGCTATGGACGATGAAATAAACGTAGTGATGGGTTTAGATATGGGTGCAGATGACTACATCACGAAACCATTTCGGATTCGGGAACTGATTTCTAGGATACAGTCCGTCTTACGCCGTTACGACAAGTATATGAGTATGGATGCGAAAGAAGAATTGGATGCTGGACATGAGATATCTTTTGGTCCTGCCAGGATTCACTTAAATGAAGCAAGGGTGTATAAGGATGGAGATGAACTGATCTTGACCTCACTCGAATACCGTTTATTAATACTCTTTGCGACTCATCAAGGACAGATACTAGAGAGAAATCAGCTACTATCCTTAATTTGGGATGAAGGTGGATCGTTTGTTAACGACAATACACTAACGGTATACATCAAACGCTTGCGTGAGAAACTAGAAGATAACCCTGCTGATCCGAAACTAATCCGTACCGTTAGAGGTATTGGCTATCAGGCAGGAAACTAGTATGTGGCGCAATCGAGAAGTACAGATATTCATTGGGATAGTAACGGGCTTGTTTATCCTAGCTGTTATTCTTACTGCTCAGATATCCAGCCTTGCTGCCATCGTTGTTGCAGGTATTGGATTTCTGATTCTTCTTGTCTGTATCTTGTATTCCGCTTGGCGCTATAGGGCATTAGCAAAACTTGCTGAAGATGTGAAGCGTATTAATAGCGGAGATTATACTCTAGATCTTCGTGACCATAAAGAAGGGGAGTTAAGTGCCCTTAAAAGTGACATCGCAAAGATGGCTAGTAACTTAACGAGCAAACAAGCAAAGACAGAATTAGATCGCCAAGACTTAAGTAAGGCGATTGCAGATATCTCACACCAGATTAAAACACCCTTGACGTCCTTGATGATGCTCACGGAATTCATGGCAGATGAAGCACTTGAGAGTGAACAGCGTACGAGCTTCTTTGATAGCAGCATGATGCAATTAGAACGCTTACATTGGCTGGTTCAAGCCCTCTTAAAGTTAGCCAAATTGGATGCAGGTACAGTTGAATTTAAGAAGGAGAACGTCTTCGTAAGCGAGATCCTCTCAGCTGCAATGGCATCCCTCTTGGTCCCAATCGATGCACTAGAGATACAGATCAGGCAATTTGGTAATAAGGAGATCCTCTTAACTTGTGACTTCAATTGGACCGTTGAAGCGGTGACGAATGTCCTTAAGAATGCAATTGAACATTCACCTAAAGGTGCTGCTATTGATATCAGCTATGAGGATAATCCTTTGTTTACTGAAATCTCGATCAAAGACTTTGGAGCAGGTATCCCTAAAGAAGAATTAGCGTATATCTTCCAGCGCTTCTATAAAGGTAAGGAGTCTTCTGAATCAAGTGTTGGTATTGGGCTCAATCTTGCAAACAGCATCGTAACATTACAAAATGGCAGTATCGATGTGAAGAGTAGCAAAGGATCTGGAACTACATTTATTTTGAAATTCTATAAGCAAATCATATAAGTGGAGAGCTAAAAGCTTAAGTGACTAAACTGTCACTTAAGAAGTCACCGGGCAGTCACCTAAGGCCGTTATTCTGTTAGACATAAAGAAAGTGAGGTCTTCTTATGGATATACTACGAATTGAGAATCTATCAAAGATATATGGCCAAGGGCAAACGGCTGTGAAGGCATTGGATAACGTGAGTTTTAGTGTGAAGAAAGGTGAGTTCTTGGCCATTATCGGACCATCTGGTTCCGGTAAATCGACTCTCTTACACTTATTAGGTGGCGTCGATAGGCCTACTAGTGGCAATGTTTACATCGACAATGAAGCCATCTATGACTTAGGTGAAACCCAGCTTGCCATTTTTAGACGCAGACAAATTGGTTTGATCTATCAGTTTTATAATTTGATCCCTGTTCTAACGGTTGAAGAAAATATGAATCTACCTGTCCTTTTGGATGGTCAAACTGTGGATCCAAAACGATTTGAATCCGTTGTTGATTCATTAGGTTTAGGAGATCGCTTAACACACTTACCGAATCAATTATCCGGTGGCCAACAACAAAGAGTATCGATTGGCCGTGCTCTCATGAATACCCCTGCTCTCATGCTGGCTGATGAACCTACAGGTAATTTGGATAGTAAGAATAGCAGTGAGATACTAGAACTCTTAAAGTACTTCAACAAGACTTTGAAACAGACCTTGATTATGATCACGCACGATGAGCGTATCGCCTTACAAGCAGACCGCATCATTACAATCGAAGATGGCAAGATCTCAAGCGATGAGGTACTAAGGCCATGAACATTATGCAGCGTGTGACCTTGCGTCACTTAAAACAAAATAAGAAGCGTAGTTTAGTCACCATATTAGGCGTCATTATTTCAGTTGCTATGTTCACAGCCGTTACTACCTTGAGTGTATCGTTTATGGATCTCTTAAGACGCCAGACCATGGCTTATACAGGGAACTGGCATGTAGGCTTTCAAGATGTTCAAGTAGAGGATTTAGAAGAGCTTAAAGCAGATGAAAATATTGATTCCTTTATGGTCTATAGGAATGAAGGTTATGCCTATCTAGAAGGTAGTAAGAATCAAAGCAGGCCTTATGTATATTTAAACCAATACAGTGATGAGATGTTCGAAAACTTCAACATCACACTCACTTCAGGCAGATACCCTGAAAAAACAGGTGAAGTCCTCATTACAGATGAGTTGAATAAAACCTCTGGACTTATATTCCGAGTAGGGGATACATTGGACTTTGATTTTGGACTGCGAGAAGCGTTCATCGGTGGCGAACGTGTCAACGGTTTAGACCAAACGTATCCCTTACATAGAGATGAAGGTATCGTCACAGAAACACTTATTGATACAAAGCCTATTTCGCTAACGGTTGTTGGTACCATCGAAAGGCCTGTTCAAGAACCGACCTATGCTCCAGCTTATACCTTGATATCTTATCTTGATCCACATGCTTTAGCGGATGAAACAGTGAACGTAGCTTTATTCTTAAAAGATGTTAAACAAGATATCTATGAACAAACAAGTTTACTTGCAACGAACTTAGGTATCGAAACGGTAGACTACAACAGTGAAGCACTGCGCTACTATGGTGTTACGGGTAACGATAGCCTAAGATTTACTCTCTACAGCTTAGCTGCGATCGTCCTCACTATCATCGTGGCTGGATCTGTATCTTTAATTTATAACGCCTTTGCGATATCTGTATCTGAGCGTACAAGGCATTTAGGGATGCTATCTAGTGTAGGAGCAACAAGAAAACAAAAGAAGAACTCTGTGTACTTTGAAGGCTTGGTCATCGGTCTAATTGCGATCCCCATTGGTTTAATCTGTGGATTAGGTGGCATCGGCTTGACCTTCATAATCTTGAATAACACCTTCAAAGATGCCTTAAATATCACAGAAACCTTGCTTTTAAAAGCTACTTTGCCATCTATTCTAGTCTCTGTTCTCTTAGCAGCAGTCACTATATTTATTTCAACTGTTAAGCCTGCAAGGCTCGCATCTAAAGTATCGGCTATCGATGCTATCCGCCAAACCCAGGATGTGAACTTAAATGGTAAAGCATTAAAGACTAGCAAAATAAGTCGTAAGCTCTTTGGTTTAGAAGGGGAGATCGCAGTTAAAAACATGAAGCGTAACCGCAAGCGTTATCTCACGACTGTCTTATCCATTACGCTTAGCATCGTGCTTTTCTTGAGTGTGTCCTACTTTACGAATGTACTGAGTAAAGGCATGACTCTTGGTGATGGTGAACAATACTTTGATATTTTGATTCAAAGCGGTAAAACGACAGAAGAAAACAGTGCCTTAGTGAATAACTTACGGGCTAGAACTGAGGTTAATGAATTGACCTTGATTCGGAAGCTCTCATTAATGACATGGCTAGATGAAGAGTTGCTAACAGCAGACTTGAGAAAAATTGTTAAGGAATCACCTGATTTACTTACAGATGGCAAGTATCCACATTATCTTGAGATCTACTCCATCGATGACTATAGCTACCAATTGTATTTAGATAGCATAAGCATGGAGAAAAGTGCTATGGAGTTAAAAGATGAGTGGACAGCAATTATGTTCAAGTTAGCCTTACATGAAGATGTAGATGCTGGAACAATCAGTGAGATTGAAGCAAGTAAGCTTGCTGTTGGTGATTCACTTGAATTAATCGTTTTGCCAGAGGAAGAAGGTGAAGATCCATATCCAATAGAATCGCTACACATCATTGAAACAAGCGAAGCTTTCCCATTTGCAATTAACAAGACGTATTTGGGTGGCATAAGCTTCTTGGTATCGGATAGTGTATTTGAAGATATCGCAGTGCAAGCAAATGAGGATCAGTGGCAAATGATCTACTTAACATCAGACGACCCGATGGCCACACAGTACGCCTTAGATGATTTAAACGATTCTAATCTATACATCTACAATCAATTTCAAAGCCATCAGCGTAGTCGCCAGCTCTTACTTCTACTAGATGTATTCATCTACGCCTTCATCATCCTCATGACCCTGATCAGTATTGCAAACATTTTCAATACAATCTCAACCGGGATAGCCATGCGTAGGCGTGAGTTTGCCATGTTGAAGTCTGTTGGTATGACACCTAAGGGCTTTAGTAAGATGATTCGCTTTGAAAGTTTACTTTATGGTTTGAAGTCACTTAGCTATGGCTTACCTATAAGTTTTGCAACTATGCTATTAATCCATTATGCCATGTCTAGAACCATAAGCTTTGCCTTTGAACCACCATGGTTAAGCCTTGGCATTGCAATTATCACCGTCTTCCTAATTGTTAGCGCATCGATGCTGTATTCCAGTAAGAAGATGCGAGATGAGAACATCGTGGATGCCATTAAAGACGAGAATGCATAAGCTAGACGCTCCATAAATCTTTTCTAAATGCCTCCTTTGCTCTTACGGTATAGTACACTGTACGTAGCTAAGGAGGCGTTTACTATGGAGTGGGAAGATTTTTACGATCGCTTTTTCGAGTGGGCAGATAGTACGAAGGCAAGTCGCATCTCTAAACTAAATCACTTTGGGCAATCAGAAGAAGTGTTAGAAGTAGCACTAGAACTCCCCGATGAAAGAACTTGTTCTCGTTTCATAGGGAAGGCCTTAGACCATGGCGTTCTTTTTACAGCAGATGAGGTAGAAGAACTCATAGACTTAGTTGACAAGGCATGCTTAACAAGACTTGTTGCTACTGCACGTACAAGCTTCAAACCATATCAGGTGGAAACCTTAGAAGATTATCTAGATGAAGTCCCTGAGCATAAACAATTAACAATCGAAAGAAAAACACCTAAGTCTAGTCAAGAGATGAAACGTCAAATAAAACATCATACAAAAATCAATAACAGTGATGAAGATATATCTAGAGATTTTGAAACCTTAGCTCCAAAACAAAAGACGCCAGGATTCCTTCTAACTCTACTTGGACTCTTGATTAAAAATCCAAGAGCAAATAAACAAGATAAGGCGCTTAGACGTAAAGGATCCATACAGTGTGGACTTGGCAACCCTAACTGTAAACCACACTATGGCTATCGCTATGGCCGCTGGTACTATGGACACCATCACACAGAGGGCTGTGAGTTTGGTGGTAACTGTGGCAGTAGGCTAGGCAAATAACGTTCCACATCAATTTACAAAAAGAATTCGACAGGTTTTAAAAGGATGTATGTGGCCTTCATCAAGAGCTTCTTCAAAATGGAGACCTCTTCTGCCTCTAAAGTTTGAGAGGGAATATAGCGATTGTCGAGGCTTACTTTCAAGCTGTTTTCTTGAATCAATTTCATGTTCGTTTTTAGTTTTTGGGTAAATTCGGGGCTGTCAATGACGAGCATGGTCTCGGTGTTGATGAAGTGGCTTCTTGAATCTAAATTGAACGATCCTACAATGCTAATCTGATCGTCCAAAGTAAAGGCCTTGCCGTGGATGGAGTGCTCTGCTTGGAACTCATAAAAGCTTACTCCTGTATCGATGAAGTCTTGACGCTGGTGGACGTAGTTTGAAAATGCAGG
>CAYXVJ010000097.1:0-9165 GCA_964468675.1 uncultured Oscillospiraceae bacterium | reverse complement strand
ATAGGCCATCAAACGGATGACCAAACCTTGAATCAAAATGACAAGGAATAATAAACCTAAGTCATCTAAGCGAAAATGCGGGTTATTCGACGGGTTGGTGTTCATAATCATCAAGGCTAAATAAGCCAAGATATCCGTAAACAAGCTTGCCGTGACGACCGCATAGAAAATGGGTTTACTCTTCTTTATACCAATATCAAAGCCGCCATAAATAACCGTCATCATGCTCATGCCAAGTGCCCAAGTCAAGTAAGTCACAGCAGCAGTACGTGACATGCGGAGTAACGAAGCATTTTCTGATCCCATCACTAAGATAAAGATCAGAAATAAAATGATGTAGACCAAGGCTTTATAGCCAATAATCAAAAGCTCTCTAAATGAAACATGCCTTTTCATAAACACTCCTGTAATCCTATGCTAAGTACTTCGTTCATTCTATCAGATCAAGTCAAAGCAAAACACAGTTTCAGATAAATGTCTATCAGTTGGGTCTTCTGTTGCTTCTACACCGGCCTCTTCTAAGGTCCTAGCCGATAAGCCGCTCTTACCTTCAAGCTCGCCTCTTAAGATCATCTCAGCAATAGGGTCTTCTAATAAACGCTGAATGGTACGTCTTAGAGGCCTTGCACCATAGTCTTTGTCATAACCACGTTCGGCAAGTAGGTCTTTGGCCTTCTCAGAGACAATGATTTTTACACCACGGTCTTCTAGGCTGGATTCTACTTCTTTTAGCATGAGGTCAACAATCTGGCGGATCTCTTCTCTGCTAAGTTCAGTAAAGACAATGGTGTCATCCACTCGGTTCAAGAACTCAGGTCTGAACGTATCTTTTAAGACGTCATTGGCACGAGACTCCATGGTGATGAAATCATCACTACCAAAGCCCATACCACGGGAACGAAGCTGAGAGCCCGCGTTACTGGTCATAACGATTATGGTGTTCTCAAAGCTAACCGTTCTACCTTGTGCATCGGTTAAACGACCATCATCTAAAATCTGTAAGAGGATGTTAAAGACATCTGAATGTGCTTTCTCAATCTCGTCTAAGAGCAAGACACTGTATGGCTTGCGTCTGACCTTCTCTGTTAACTGACCACCGTCGTCATAACCAACGTAGCCTGGAGGTGAGCCAATCAACTTGGATACAGTATGTGATTCCATGTATTCAGACATATCAAGCCTAATGAGTGCATTCTCATCAGCAAACAATGCTTCTGCCAAGGATTTCACCAACTCGGTTTTACCAACACCTGTAGGTCCTACAAAGATAAAGGAGGATGGTTTACGGCGCTTGCCCAAACCTGCACGCTGCCTTCTAATGGCTCTTGCCAAGGCATTGACCGCACGATCTTGGCCGACAACACGCTCGTGTAAGCGCTCTTCTAGATTCAAGAGCTGATCGGACTCACTCTCCGTGATGCGTTGTACAGGAATACCTGTCCAAAGCTCCACAACGGATGCAACATCATCACGAGTCACTTCTGTAGGTGTAGATGTGGCTTCCATCTGTTCTAGTTGCTCTCTTGTGCGTAGCTCCATAGTTTTCACTTTTGCTTGACGCTCATAAAGCTTTACGTCATCAGGACGCTTTTCTAATTCTTTAGTAATACGCTCTTGCTGATGTTCATAATCGACAAGTTCTTGTTCGAGTAGATGTTTATGTACGAAATAAGAGTCTGCAAGGTTCACCCTAGATCCTGCTTCATCAATGATGTCAATCGCCTTATCTGGGAAGAAGCGGTCTTGGACATAACGATCAGCAAGCTGTACGGTGTACTTCAATATCTCATCTGTGTAGTGCACCTGGTGATGCTCTTCATAGGTGTCTGCTAAACCTTTAATGATCTCTAACGTCATTGCTGTATCCGGCTCATCTACTATGACCTTTTGGAAACGACGCTCTAAAGCAGAGTCTTTCTCAATAAAACGTCTATACTCATCTAAGGTTGTAGAGCCTAAAATGCGAATGACACCACGGGCTAAGGCAGGTTTTAAGATGTTGGCAGCATTCATAGCGCCTTCAGCATCGCCTGCACCCATAATGTTATGGAGTTCGTCGATGACTAAAATTATATTACCTAAAGCGGCACTTTCATCGACCAAGCCCTTCATCCTAGTCTCAAATTGACCACGGAATTGTGTGCCTGCGACCATAGCAGTCATGTCCACTAAGTACACTTCAAAATCACGAAGCTTGACCGGCACATCACCTGCTTCAATGCGTGAAGCAAGTCCTTGAGCAATGGCTGTCTTACCAACACCTGGTTCACCTAAGAGAACAGGGTTGTTCTTTTGTCTACGGTTTAAGATCTGAATGACACGCTCAAGTTCCTTCTCACGACCGATCAAAGGATCAATCTGGCCTTGGGCAGCAAGGTCATTTAGATTTTGACCATACATCTCCAAGAATTTCTTCTTGCGGCGGCGCTCACGTGTCTTAGCATCACCTCTACCATCACGGTCTCTTGCGTTTTTATCCGCATCTGTGTCTTCTTTTTGATTCTTATTAGGAGAACTAGAGAACTTCCCTCCTTGTTCTGGGCTGAGTAAGCCACCGAACATCATTTGGAGGGCATTACCGATGGTTTGGTCACCTGGATTTGCCGAATCATCTTCTGCTTCATCCAGTGTCTCTTCATCCAAGTCATCCTCATCGTCGCCGTCTTCTAGAAGTATTTCTTCATCTTCAACTTCATCAAGCTCTTCAAAAGCGTCTTCCTCGTCACCACCCATGAATTGACTTAGGTTAAGCTCAGGCATGCCAGGCATGCCGTTTTCCATCATTTTATTGTAGTATTCTTGCCATTGTCCAATGTCATCTTCACTCATATTGCCCATGAGCATGTCCACGATCTCTTGAGGGTCTTGTCCCTCCATCGGCTCCATCATGTCATTGATGCGCTCTGAAATGGCGTCAATATTTTCTTCATTGACACCTGCTTGCCCAAACATAGAGCTAAGCCCTGGTAAGTTCATTTTATAAGCACAGGTTAAGCAATAGCCTTCATCGTGGCGCTCATTGCCCACAAAGCGGCTGGTAAAGATCACTGCTGAATTTTTATTACAATTTACGCAAATAGCCATTTTATATTCCTTTTAAGTACTAAGTCCAAGATTATTAATTTCTGGCACCTAGTTAGTATGTATCTCTATCATCTCATAGAAGAGCAACAAGACGAA
The DNA here is from genome assembly GCA_964468675.1 of uncultured Oscillospiraceae bacterium. Taxonomy (GTDB): domain Bacteria; phylum Bacillota; class Clostridia; order Saccharofermentanales; family Fastidiosipilaceae; genus CAYXVJ01. Next base: position 5,985 of record CAYXVJ010000097.1, on the reverse strand, counting down.
ATACATTTAGTAAACATTTAGTGAATCAGAGTATTATACCTTGATTTGAACCCATTTGTCCTAACACGTGCAGTAAGGTTTAAGGCATCAATTGCTGATCTCTTTCATGCATGAGCTTTAAGTAACGACCTGTGTAAGAAGCTTGTTCTTCCATCACTTCTTCAGGAGTACCTTGTGTAACTAAAGATCCACCCTTCTCGCCACCTTCTGGTCCTAGGTCAATGATGTAGTCTGCTGTTTTAATCACGTCCAGATTGTGTTCAATCACGAGGACAGTATTACCACCATCGGTTAAACGCTGTAAGATATCAACTAGTTTATGGACGTCAGCAACATGTAGGCCTGTTGTAGGTTCATCTAAAATGTAGAAGGTCTGTCCTGTACTGCGTCTAGACAATTCCGTTGCAAGCTTCACACGTTGTGCTTCACCACCACTCAACTGTGTAGATGGCTGACCTAATCGAATATAACCTAAGCCTACTTCCTTTAATGTGATGATCTTCCTATAAATCGATTGTTGATTCTCAAAGAATTTCACGGCCTCATCTACCGTCATATCAAGAATATCTGCAATGGTTTTACCCTTGTATTGGACTTCTAAGGTCTCACGGTTATAACGCTTACCGTGACAGACTTCACATGGCACATACACGTCTGGTAAGAAGTGCATCTCAATCTTATTGACACCATCACCGCTACACGCTTCACAACGTCCACCTTTGACGTTAAAGCTAAAACGGCCTGCAAGGTAACCTCTTGCTTTTGCATCAGGCGTGGCAGCATAAAGCTTTCTGATTAAGTCAAAGACACCCGTGTATGTTGCTGGGTTAGATCTAGGTGTACGACCAATTGGCGATTGGTCGATTGCGATAACCTTGTCTAAATGTTCATAGCCTTCAATGCTCTTATGCTTTCCTGCTTTTCTTCTTGCACGATTCAAAAGTACTTCTAAACGTTTCAAGATAATGCCGTTAACCAAACTAGACTTGCCGGAACCAGATACCCCCGTTACACAAGTGTATGTACCTAGAGGGATTTTGACATTGATCTTCTTTAAGTTATTTTCTTCTGCACCTTTGACGATCAAGTGGTGGCCATTGCCTTTACGTCTATCACTAGGTACTGGTATAAAGCGCTTGTGGCTTAAGTATTGACCGGTAATGGATTCGTCACATGCCATAACCTCAGAAGCACTTCCTTTAACGATCACCTGACCACCTAATTCACCTGCTCCTGGGCCAATATCAACGATCAAATCTGCTTCAAACATGGTCTCTTCATCGTGCTCAACGACAATGACTGTATTACCCAGATCCCTCAAGTGCTTTAACGTATCAAGCAACCTTGCGTTATCTCGTTGATGCAGGCCAATGCTTGGTTCATCCAAGATATAAAGAACGCCTGTTAAGCCAGATCCTATTTGTGTAGCCAGGCGAATACGTTGTGCCTCTCCACCACTTAAGGTACCAGCTGAACGTTCCAAGGTTAGGTAATCTAAGCCTACATCCAATAGGAATTGCAGCCTTGCTCCTAGTTCTCGTTCGATCTGATCAGCCACCTGTCTTGCTGATTCTTCTAAAGTTACGGAATCCAAATAAGACTTTGTCTTACTGATCGGCAGTTTTGTTATCTCATTAATATTTAAGTCACCTATACGAACAGCTAATGCCTCTGGTCTAAGCCTTGCACCCTTACATGAGGGGCATGGTGTAAAGGTCATGTACTGTTCATAAGAGGCCTTCATCTCTTCAGAACCCGTCTCTGTGTAACGTCTTTCTAAAGATGGAATGACGCCTTGCCAAGCGGCACGATAGTCCTTACCATGCGAATACTTGGAATTACTGGTATCGACAGGAATCTTCTCCCCTTTATTACCATATAAAATAATGTCTCTAACTTTCTTCGTTAATTTATTCCACGGTGTATCAAGGCTAAAATTATAGCGTGTGGCCAAGGCCACAATAAAGGATCGCCCCCAACTCTTCGGATCATCAAAGTTCCAACCAGCTCCTGTAATCGCTCCATCGTTGATGGACTTCTCCGGACTGTTCACGATTAAATCAGGATCGATGTGACGGTTCTCACCTAAGCCTACACAATCAGGACAAGCACCTGTTGGGTTATTAAAAGAGAACATACGAGGCTCAATTTCACCCAAGCTGATATGGCCTTCTGGGCATGCAAAGTTTTCGCTATAGAGCTCAGTTGATGTTCTAAATTTACGTTCCTCTGGGTCAAAGTCTGCATCACCCTCTTCAATAGGGACCATGAACTCAACTTCGATAATGCCAGATGCCAAACGAAGAGCTGACTCTACTGAGTCATTTAATCTGCTACGTATACCCTCCCTTATTACAAGGCGGTCTAGTATGACAGATATATCGTGTTTAAACGTCTTCTTAAGTTTGATCTCTTCATCCAAATCGTATTGCTCACCATCGATGCGTACACGCATGTAGCCTTGGTCTCTTAAGTCGTTTAAAAGCCTTGTGAACTCACCTTTCTTATCGCGTACAACAGGTGCGTGGATCACGAGTCTACTGCCTTCAGGGTATGTCAATATCGAATCTAAGATTTGATCGACAGACTGGCGTATAATGACACGGTCGCATACAGGACAGTGAGGTGTACCTGCTCTGGCATATAAAAGACGTAAATAATCGTAAATTTCAGTAACTGTACCGACTGTAGATCGTGGGTTTTTCGACGTCGTCTTCTGATCGATTGCTATCGCTGGAGATAAGCCATCAATGGTATCCACATCTGGCTTTTCCATTTGTCCTAAGAACATACGAGCGTAAGAAGACAAGGATTCTACATAGCGACGCTGGCCTTCTGCATAGATGGTATCGAAGGCAAGCGACGTCTTACCAGATCCTGATAGACCAGTAAATACGACCAATTGATCTCTAGGAATGTCTAAGTCAATATTCTTTAAATTATGCTCTCTAGCCCCTCTGATTACGATGGATTTCTTGGCGAGTTCATGGCGTTCACTGTCGCTAGGTCCATCGTATACATCAAAGATACTGTCTGTGGTCTTTATTAATTTCGGATTCTCCACCTTAGTCTTAACCTCGTGCTCCTGAACAATCGTTCGTTTTACGGATATTATAACTGATCTTAGTATTAGAGCAAATAGCTCTTTTTCACAAATTCGTATTGTACCCTAATATTCATCTTTCATCTGTCACAATTTTTGAGCTTGCTTAGTTATGGGCTAGAAAAAGTTGAAGATGAATGTCATTGTCCTATCTATTTTAAAACAGGGCTTGACGAAATAAGCTTCTAGATGCTACTATATCGAAGTTCGATCGGCCCATTGGTCAAGCGGTCAAGACGCCGCCCTCTCAAGGCGGAATCACGAGTTCGATTCTCGTATGGGTCACCAGCAATCATCATCTATCAGATGGTGATTTTTTTATGCCAAAATTCATATGTAAGCATGACATTTCCACACTAAAGACGTACACTAAAGCAGTGTATGTACCTTCGTCCTAAATTGGCTATGAGGAGAACTGTTATGGATAAAAATATAGAATTAGCACGTTCGTTTATTTATAAACATGCAAGGCCGATTGATCTTGCCCGTTTTCAAGTGCACTTTGAGAATAAAGATCAAAGTCTTGTCTTAAACTGCTTAAGCTTTTATCAAAATGCAGATGGTGGCTTTGCTCATGCACTAGAGCCTGATTCGTGGAATATACACTCCTCCCCGATTCAGACGTGGTGCGCAAGTGAAATTTTAAATGAGATTCAATTTGACGATCCAAAACACCCGATTGTTTCTGGCATTTTATCGTTTCTAGAACACAGTGAACATTTTGATGGACAGTTTTGGTCTAATACAATTCCAACGAACAACAACTACCCACATGCACCTTGGTGGCACTATACACCTGATGAAGGGAATGAAACATACAATCCAACAGCAGCATTAGCAGGCTTTATATTGAAGTTTGCAGATAAAGATAGTTCCATTTATAGAAGTGCGCTAGACATCGCAAGAAGAGCAATTGATGTCTATTTAAACTCAGGACCGATAGATGAGATGCATATCTTGGCGTGCTATATCAGGCTGTATGCCTCGATTGAAGACAAGGCTGTATTTGACAAAAAAACACTTTTGGCCTTAAAAGATAAGCTCATAGCAGATACAAGAGCCATCTTAGAAGAGAGCAAATCTAAATGGGCAAGCGAATATGTTGCGAAGCCATCTTGGTTTATCAGTAGTAAAGAATCATTTCTATACGAGGCATTAAAAGATCTAGTAGCATTAGAAGTTTTGCATATACAAAGCTCTCAGTTAGAAGATGGTACGTGGCCAGTACCGTGGGCTTGGCTAGAGTATCTTGATACTTGGCCATTAGCCAAGAGCTATTGGCAGGCAGATATCATCGTCAAGCAACTGGTATTTTGCCGCAATTTTGTATAATAGAGCCTGAAATGGTTCTTAGTTGGGTGGAGGTCAATATGGAGCTATCTACACATCATGTGATGTCGATTGTAAGGGAACTTAGTGAAATCATTAATCAGCATGTGAACTTAATGGATGATCAAGGTTACATCATTGCCAGTACCGATCTTGAGCGTATCGGTCAATTCCATGAAGGCGCTGCAACTTTATTAAAAAATGACTTGAAGGAACTTGTTATCGAAAATGATTCACAGTTCTTGGGTTCTAGAAAAGGAATCAATCTCCCCCTGCTATTAAACAATAGAACGGCAGGTGTTGTAGGTATTACAGGCGAATATGAAGAAGTTCAAACCTATGGCCAGATCATCAAGAAGATGACAGAGCTGATGCTGACAGAAAACTATTTAAATCAGCAAAAGAAACTTGACGATAGGATACGTAAGCGTTTCTTTGACGAGTGGATTTTAAATGCTGTACCACTGACCGAAGACTTTATTGAGCGTGGGCAAAGATTGGGTATAGACATTAAACGGCCGTATCGAGTCCTTGTCATTGCACTAGCCAATATCGATAAACACATGGACCATCCAGAAGCGCAAATGAAGATTGATGACATTGGAAGAGCCGTAAAAATGGCGGTTTTATCTGTTCAAGGTGCATTGTTCTTTAAAACCATCAATAGAATGATATGCCTCTTACCCATTCATAAAAATGGTGATCGATCAAGTGATTTGATTTTAGCATGTCAGAGCATTGAAAAAAGCTTTAAAGTCCGTCTGTTTATTGGCTTGGATGGTGGCGGATACACAACGCACTTACGCTATACAGAAGCAAGCAAAGCATGCATCGCTTGTGATAAAGAACGACCTGTTCGCCACTTCAGTGATATTTCATTGGAACTTTTTTTAGACGATGTTTCAACAAAAAGTAAGCAAGATTTCATCAATAGGATGTTTCGTTCATGTACAGAGCGTGAACTTGACATGTCCATTCTTATGCTCAAGGCATTTTTTGAAAATAACGGCTCAATATCAAAAACAGCAGAAGAGTTATTTATCCATAAAAACACCTTACAAAATCGCTTGAATCGTCTCTATGAGAAAACAGGACACGACCCGCGCAATTTAGCGGATAGTGCCCTGTATTATCTAGCCTTAGAGTTCTATAAGACGCTTCAAGATCAGCCTTTATAGCCCGTAAGCTTTGTACAAGCGCAGTATGCTGTCCATGGTTTTAGCCAAGTTCTCTTCGCTTTTAAACCTGGAGACACTAAAGTCTTCGGCATTGCGATTGATGCTGAACATGGCAGTCACGCCTTTGTCGTAGATGTCTTCATCTTCAAACGGCAAACCACCGCTGATAACTAGGACTGGAATGCCTTTAGGTTTGACACGTTCTGCAACGCCTACAACAACTTTGCCACTTAAGGTTTGTGCATCTACTTTACCTTCACCTGTAATGACTAGGTCAGCAGTATCTAGAAGCGAATCGAAATGGACGGTATCTAAAACCACTTGAATGCCCATTTTTAACTCTGCTCCAAAGAAAGCTACCATACCAGCACCCAT
>CAYXVJ010000096.1:0-9208 GCA_964468675.1 uncultured Oscillospiraceae bacterium | reverse complement strand
TGTTAATCCGCTTGCTTCGACTGCATCATAAACACCTAATACTTTGGAGCATGCCAAACATGCACCAGCGATTAAGTCTTTCTCTTTAGCTTTCAAGTATAGTGTGTGCTGTTCATTCTCAAATTCTGGTATTAGTTTAACCGATGCACCTTCGAAAATGATCTTGACTTCAAACCCTGCACTGTCTAGATCTAGAGCATTGAGTAAAATGTGCTGAAAACACATTTTCTCACCAGTCATTGCATAGAATAGAACTTTATTCAATTGCTTCCTCCATAACTTCCGCCTTATCTATTTGATAGCGGATCAATTGAGATGTCTCTTGCGTATTTTGCCAGATACTAGCAATGGCCATTAATAGCAATCCAGGTAAAATATAAAGCCCTAAAGACGCGATCGCTGCTATCAGGCCGTACCAAATACTTTGAGTAAAGTTTCTGATTGCGAAGAATGTAGTGATCGAAATAACAACTGATAGGGCTAAATAAATACCAGCTATACTTGATAGCGTATTGGCCAGTGGATTTGTTTGCACATATTTTTCGATATTAATCTTTTTTCGCAATGTATCTCTCCTTGATTTAGCAGCAGCATCATTTAGCTGAGCTTTGTTTCCCTGGCTAGGTAAAATAGGTTTCTTTGCACCTTTTCTAGCACTGCAAGCATGACAAATGGTCGTCAAATCTGTGTTTTCGGCGTTACAAGCATTACAAACCCACATATGAGGCCTCCTTAGCATGATCTGTTCAAGGCGTATAAAAGGTATATTGACTTTATTATACATTAAATAACAAAATTAAATCCCTATCCAACTTGTATGTGCTTTTAGTTAGAATGGAATAACTTGTCTGATTTCGTGAAAAGATATTTTCTGAGGCTTGACCTCCGCTTGTCTGAATGTCTATAATATGAATTGTAACCGGTTACATATTGCTATCGGATGGTAATTATGTCAATGAACGGTTTATCCTTAGGTTAAATTAGCGTGAAAGTTGAAATGTTTAGAAAAAGAGGTTGTCTGGTATGGAATCTGTCTCTAGAGCTAAAACGATACGGGAAATAGCTGACGAAGCGGGTGTATCCGTTGCGACAGTATCCCGTTACCTGAATGATAGCGATAAGGTAAGCGAAAAGGCACAAAAGAAGATCCGATTTATTGTCGAAAAGTACAATTATAAGCCGAATCAAATTGCTAAACACCTTTCATTGCAAAAAACAGAGACCTTTGGTCTTATTATTCCAGACGTTACAAACCCATTTTTTGCTGAAATTGCTCGCAGTGTTGAACATGCAGCTATTGAACGCGGTTATGCGGTGATGATATGCAACACACTGAATGATTTTCAATTAGAGCAACGTTATCTTAATGATCTAACAGATAGACGAGTCGATGGCCTGATTTTTATGGGTGGAAGCGTGAATAATACTGAATTAACAGATGGTATTAAAGACGATATCCAGAAAATACTGAATAAAACATCAGTTGTTATGATTGACGGTGCAATTGAAGGTGTAGAACACATCGCACTCATCTCAGACATAAAAACTGCCATGCAAACTATATTCAAGCACTTATATGACTTAGGTCATACTGAGATTACCTTTATGGGTGGACTTCATGATGTGAGTACCTTTATATCCAAGATGGATACTTATATAGCCTTGATGGAGCAATTTGATCTAGATGACAAAATTGAAGTTCTAGCTACTGGTTTTTCATTCATGGATGGGTATTCTTCCATGAAGCATTTTATTAGAGATCGTAATTTGCCAACAGCGATCATATGCATTAACGATATTTTCGCAGCAGGTGTAATAAGAGCTTGTCATGAAGCAGGAATTGTTGTGCCAGAAGAGATCTCAGTAGTTAGTTTTGATAACACGGAATATTGTGAAATGACGACGCCGACCCTTACTTCTATTGGCATTAATTACAGTAATTTAGGACAAATGGTAGTAGAAGCATTGCTTGATACATCCATACCTTCCATGCAATTTATGGATATGAAGCTAGCAGTTAGGGGGTCGAGTGGGCTTTGCCAACGAAGAGAGGGGGATATGACGAAAGTTTAAATTAGAACGCATGGGTATGAACACAGCACATTATGATGAAAGAAGGAAGTGTATTTATGAAAAGGAAGTTAATTAAAGGGCTCGCAGCCTTTATGACATTTAGCTTAATGTCAGTCCTGTTAATCTCTTGCCAACGCACAGAGACAGGCGAAACAACTACTGGTAGCACTGGTGGACAAACAACAGTATCTCAAGATGAGACTGAAGATTCAGATTCAACAGATGAGCCAGGTGAAACAGAAGATGAAGAACCAACAGATGAGCCTGGTAATACTGAGACAGTCACATTGAAGTTTGGAACTCACTGGTTACCAGGACTAGATCCAAACTATCAAGATGAAATTACAGGCGAATATCCAATGCAACCGGATGCTCGCAATGCGTATTTATCTGCTTTAGCAAAAATTAAAGAAGAATTGAACGTAGAATTTGAGTTCGTTGAGTACACATCTGACGTACGTGAAATTATTCTACAAAGCGTTATGGCTGGAGACCCAGTCGCTGATATCGTCAATCTCTGGGGTGGATCACAAGGAACCATCTTATCTCAAAACGTCTTGCAACCACTAGATGACTACATTGGGGTCTACCAAGATCCAGAGTATGCATGGCAGTTGACAGACCAGATCTTCGATGGTATTTATTTCTTAAACTTAGGTATGTCATTTAGACCTGCTTGGCCATTGGTTTATAACGTTACTTTAATCGAACAAGTTGATGCACTGAAGGAAAATGGCCAAACCGTTTACCCAACAGACTTATTTGAAAATGGTGAGTGGACCTGGTCTGCATTTGAAGATTATTTGAGCAAGATTGATGCACACTTTGCAGATTCTCAAGCACCTATTAGACCTGAAAGACGCGTCCAAGCTTACCATACGGACTGGCGCTTTACTGCACGTCAAGCCATTTATGCAGCAGGTGCATCCACCTATGGTCGTGATGGCATCGGCGTTGCATCTGACAAGTTCAAGATGACAATTGATTGGGTTGAAGACCTTTACGATAATGAGCTCTTAACGAGTGAAGTCTATGATAATAGTGTTGTCCCACTTTGGACTGACTTCGCCGTATCTATGGGTAACAGTGAAACAGTCTTTACAGATGCACCTGGCTGGCGCTTAGGCGAAATCGCTTCTAACTTAGCTGAGCGTGGTGAGTCTTTAGGTATTGTTCCTTTCCCACGTGAAGATTCATTAAGTGCTGATGACTATGAAGTCGTAGGATCACTCGCAGATACACTTGCAATTCCTAAAGGTGTTGATGAAGAGCGTGCACAACTTGCAGTGAATGCAGTTGCTATGTACTTTAACGAATACTACAAAGCTTTAGGTGGCGTTGAGTCAATTGAGCAGTACAGAACTGAAGCTGTAACACAAATTGCAGCAAATGAAGGCTTTGATATCCTCCATGACACAAATGGAATGGGCATTTTGAATGCATATCAATTCCTTGCAGCAAATTACAACACAAACGAATTCTCTGAGACCGTTGGTATCGCAAGTGATGCTTATGGTTGGGATATGCTCTTGAACCATGTCATCATGGATGCAGATGGATACTCCAGCTATGGCACCGCAGTAGACGAGTGGATTGGCCGTTTTGAGGACACCGTTGCTCAAATTGGTGATGTCTTGAAGCAAGAAGAGATTGTGGATAACATTGCACCAAACTTCACAACATTAGAAGACACACCATTTGCCTTTGAACTTGGTACTGATCTAGCAAGTATTGACTGGTCAGAATTCCTTGAAGCAGAAGACGGTGTTGATGGCGTCCTAGACGTCTCAGCTGCAACTGTTAACGTTGAAGAAATTGATGTTGATACAGTTGGTATGTACGATGGCGGACTTGTTATGACCATTGCAGACGCAGCAGGTAACGAACGTGAGTCATCTTACACAGTTGCTATTTTTGATCCAAGTAATTCAGCAGAACCAACACTCACGATTAAAGAAGAGTATCGTACAGTCAACTTAGACGAAGACACATCTGAAATTAACTGGAAAGATGATTTCGTCGAGGAAGCAGTAGATGCTGATGGTTTAAATATTAAGAAGAATGTTTCAGCTGATCTGTCTACATTAGATGCCACCACACCTGGTGAGTATGAAGTGGACTTGAGCGTAACAGACTTTGCAGGAAATGAGACGACTGTAACAGTTACTGTCACAGTTGCAACACCAGAGGAGTAAACCCTCCTTAAGGTGAATTAGATCGCAGATTAGCCCGGCTGCAGATTCCGGTAGCCGGGCTTTTACTAATGAAGAGGCCTTTGATGATGAAAAAGCGAGACTTGATCCAAAAGACAAAACGAATCTTAGCTGTAGCGCTTACTATGGCTGTCTCTATGACGCCGTTTAATATTCGCGAAGATCAGGGATCTAATACGATATCTGCTCAAGCATCCAGAAACTCAGTAGCATCAGTGCTCGCTGAAGAAACAGTCATAGCTGATTCTTACGAAGCTTATTTAGAAACTAATGGATTTGATGGAAGCATCCAATCCGCAACAATTGACATCGATATAGATGCATATCAAGTAGATGATGAACTTCAAGTTACCTCAGACGCAAGAGGGCTTGAAACAGGAGATGTAGGTACCATTACCTGGGCCTTCACTGTAGAAAACGAAGGTTTCTACAATGTTAGTTTATCTTACTTTACCTTAGAGGGAACGAGATCAAATCCGAGCAGAAGACTCGAAATTGATGGCGTTATACCTTACCCAGAATTGGGACAATTATTATTCAGACGTCAATGGACGGATGAAGAGATTAAGTACATTGAAGACGGTGTGAATGAGATTCGTCCGTCAACCATAGAGCTGCCATATGAAGCCAGCGTTTATTTACGAGATCAAGAGACAAGGTATCAAGAACCTTTGCTTGTGTATCTTTCAGCTGGTGAGCATACAGTAAGCTTAACTTCCGTTAAGGAACCATTAGGCATTGCAGCCTTATCTTTTGAGCAGGCACCTGGAACATTGACTTATAGTGAATATGAGTCACTTTACAGTGATGCAGCTAACTATAACGGTGAAGTATTGATCGGCCAAGCCGAACGTGTAGATGGCATTACGAAAGCTGTCTTGAAAAACTCACCGTCAATTATTGTGAACATGAACTACTCAGATCCAAGTTTAATGCCATCGCATCCTTATCACATGATCTATAACACGATCGGTGCTGAGAGCTGGCAACAACCTGGAGATGCAGTCACCTGGGAATTGGATGTGCCAGAATCTGGCTGGTATTACTTAGCTTTTAAGAGCCGCCAGCACATCAACCGTGGAGTAACTGCATATAGAAGACTATATATAAATGGTGAAGTACCCTTTGAAGAAGCAAAGCAAGTTAGTTTTGACTTTAGTGGAGAAATGAATTGGCATGGACCAGAAGGCGTAGATGGTCCCTTGCGCATATATCTAGATGAAGGAGTAAATTCCATTACACTTGAAGCTGTTTTAGGTGAAATGGGTCCTATTGTCACTGAGATTCAAGAGAGCTTATTACGCTTAAATGAAACGTATTTAAGAACCGTACAATTAACAGGCCAAGTACCTGATAACTACATTGACTATGAAGTAGGGAGGAAGATTCCTAGCTTTGCTCCTACCATGCAAGAAGAAGCAGACCGCCTCTTTGACATTGTAGATCGCCTTGTAGCGCTCACTGGTGAAAAAGGTGAGAATACCAGCATCGTTGAGAAAATGGCGGTTCAAGCAGATCTTTTAGCAAAAGACCCTGAAGAAGTCACTGAACAAATTGCGCAGTTGAAAAATAATATCTCTGCTCTGGCTACCTATCTTGTCAATGTCCTGCAGTCGCCACTAGAAGTGGATGCAATATTTTTAGCTGCAGACACAAATGATCTACCAAAGGCTACATCATCTTGGCTTAGCCGTACTGCAAATAATGTGAAGCGTTTCTTCGCTACCTTCTTTGTGGATCGCTCCGCTCTTATGAGTAATGATGAGTCCGATGACCCACTTACCGTGTGGATGGTCACAGGTTCATCGACTATTGCTGGATCACTAACGAGTGGTCGTGAACAGGCTCAAATATTAAGAAGCATGATCAACGACACCTATACTCCTTTATATGGGCAAGCGGTGAATTTAGAGTTGATTCCTACTGATGTTGTCCTTAGATCTGCACTGGCAGGTATTGGACCGGATGCCATTGTAGGCTTAGGTCAAGACACGTTGGCTGACTTTGCCATGCGTGGAGCCCTTAAAGCATTGAATCACTATCCAGACTTTGACGAACACGCCAGTATTTTCCAGCCGAGTGCATTGACCGCATCCTCTTATCAGGGTGAGAATTTTGGCTTGCCTGAGCAGCAAACCTTTATGACTTTATTCTATCGTGAGGATATTCTGTCAGAGCTAGGATTAGACATACCAGAGACCTGGGATGACGTACGTGACATGATTCCAATTCTGCAGATGAATCAATACGATTTCTACTTGCCAAATATTGGATCAAATTTCTACAATTCCATGGTTTTACAGTATGGTGGAGATATTTACGCAGGTACTGGTCAAGACTATGGCATTAAAAGTGGTTTATATAGCAATGAAGCCATGACTGCCTTTAGTGACTATACCAATTTCTTCTCAGCCTACAAATTAGAAGTGCAGGTAGATTTTGCTAACCGCTTTAGAACTGGTGAGATGCCCATTGGTATAGCTGAATACAGCTTATATAACCAGTTAGAAGTGTTTGCCCCAGAGATACGAGGCAAGTGGAGTTTTGCTCTCTTACCAGGTGTGGAGGACGAAGCTGGCAATATTAATAGAAGCTATGTTCCCAATACTGTACAGGCAGGGGTCATGGCAAATACAGACCAAGAAGAGGCTGCATGGTCCTTTATGAAGTGGTGGACATCTAGTGAAAGCCAAGTGCGTTATGCCAATACTTTGGAGTCAATCATGGGTTCAGCTGCGCGTTACTTCCCTGCAAGTGAAGATGCATTAAGGCAACTGCCATGGTCGAATGCAGAGCTAGATGTATTAACGACTCAAATGCATGAAACCGTAGGTATACCTGCAATCCCAGGACATTACATGAATGCAAGAATGCTTAGCTATGCTTATTATGCAGTTGTGGATGAGGCGCAAAACCCACGAGAGGCATTGTATCTCAACTTGAAGACGATCGATGAGGAACTAAGTAAGAAGCGCCAAGAGTTTGGTTTAGATTATATCGACTACAGCGGTTCGGAGGAAATTTTGGTGAAGCATCATGAATAAACAAAATAGTATTGATCCACAAAGACTTGGAAGAACTCGCCGGACCTGGCAACTCCATGGTGAGAAGTACATGATGATCTTGCCCTTTGCAGCAATTTTCATAATGACATCCTTCATCCCCGTGCTCTTATCCATATACTTGAGCTTTACGGACTTTAACATTGCACAGATGCCATCTTTTATTGGATTGGCAAACTACTTGAACCTTTTAGTAAAAGACGAGATTTTCTTAGTCGCCATTAAGAATACGCTTGTACTGGCGTTGGTTACAGGACCAGTCAGTTACATCATGTGTTTCTTATTTGCTTGGCTAATCAATGAGCTGCCTAGAATACCAAGAGCCATTATGACTTTGGTCTTCTATGCACCATCTATTTCGGGTAATGCATTTGTAATCTGGAGCTTGATTTTCTCATCTGATACATATGGTTATGCAAATGCTTGGCTCATGCGTCTTGGCATTATCAAGGAGCCGATATTATGGTTCACAACAGAAGCCTATATTATGCCCATTTTAATCATTGTGACGTTATGGATGAGCCTAGGTATTAGCTTCTTGTCATTCATTGCAGGACTGCAAGGTGTTGATGCTAGTCAATATGAAGCAGGAGCCATAGATGGTATTAAAAATCGCTGGCAAGAGTTGTGGTACATCACACTGCCTTCCATGAAACCCATGTTGATGTTTGGTGCGGTGATGCAGATTACAGCATCCCTATCAGCAGGAGATATTTCCTTGTCCCTGATGGGTTTTCCAACCATCAACTATGCAGGACACACCATCGTGACGCATTTGCATGACTTCGGTAATGTGCGCTATGAGATGGGTTATGCATCCGCTATCGCTACTGTACTGTTCATGTTCATGATGGTTGCGAATATCCTCGTGCAGAAAATGCTGCGCAGGGTCGGACAATAGGAGGTGTGATATGGCAAATAGAATTGTTAAACGTATAAAAGGTCGTGCCATACGCAGACGAAACCGTTCAATAGGCGGTGACGTTGGCCTGATGATCATGTTGGGCTTGTTCGGCTTATTTAGTTTATTCCCTTTAGTTTTTATAGTAGTCAATGCCTTTAAACCATTGAGTGAGATCTTTATATTCCCGCCAAGGTTGACGGTAGACAACCCAACATTAAACAACTTCTTTGACCTTAAAATCATCATTGAAGGTTTTGATATACCCTTATCGCGCTATGGCTTTAATACAGTCATCATCGTAGGACTGGGTATGGCTGGTACGGTTATATTAGGCTCCATGGCTGCATTCCCATTGGCTAAGTACGAATTCCCAGGATCACGTGCAATGTCGTCCATGATCGTGTATGCCTTGATGTTTAATGGAACTGTAACTGCGATTCCAAACTACCTCATTATGAGTAAGTTAGGTCTCATCAATACGTACTGGGCAGTCATTATTCCTGCGGTTGGTAGCACTTTAGGTTTATACCTCATGCGTTCATATATGGAGCAAATACCAAATGAGATGCTCGAATCTGCAAAGATCGACGGAGCAGGCGAGATGCGGACGTACTGGAGTATCGTCATGCCCTTATGTAAGCCAGCATGGATTACACTGATTATCCTCTCGTTCCAATCGATGTGGGGCACTACAGGCGGAATCTTTATCTATAAAGAAGAGTTGAAACCTTTAAGCTATGTCCTATCACAGATCATTAGCAGTGGTATCTCGAGAACAGGTGTCTCATCTGCGATCAGCTTGATCTTATTGACTGTACCTGTATCTGTTTTCATCATTGCTCAAAGTAACGTGATCGAAACCATGGCATCAGCCGGTATCAAGGATTAGGAGGCGCATGAGATGAAAAAGAAAAAACGATTGTCATTTTCAAAAAGTATTGTCGCCACTGTTATGG
>CAYXVJ010000095.1:5636-9308 GCA_964468675.1 uncultured Oscillospiraceae bacterium | reverse complement strand
TACCCGTACTACCCAGACCTGGTTTATGATTTCGAAGACCATAGCTATAGAATTCTTCCTATCGATGGTGATGTTACTCCTCTAGAGGACTATGGCTTTGTAGTCTATACCTTAAATGGTGAGCAAACCACAGGCCTGCAAAACCTTAGCCAAGGCAATCAAGTATTATTCCAAGTCTTAGCCGAAGATGGTTCAAGATCCTTGTATCAGTACGAGCTTGCAACAGATGGCTCAGAAACATTTGCAGTGTTTGAACCAGAACTCGTCGAACCTGAAGAGACAACTGAAGAGACGACTACGGAAGAAACAACAGAAAGTACGACTGAAGAGACAAGTATTGCTGAGACATCAGATCCATCTGACGAAGAAGATGAAGACGAAAATGGCATCATTGACCTCATCATGGGCTTGCCACTGAAGGGTATTGCCATTGGACTTGGCATCATATTACTATTACTCGTTGTAGTTCTAATTGTTTTAAATGCCATGAACCGCAAGAAACCAGTCACAAGAGAAGTCAAATTAGATGAGCCAAAAGTGTTCTTCCCACAAGAAGATGCAACGAATACTGGCACTGTAGATCCAGAAGATAAGCAATAAGCTATAGCATTAGAGGGCGGCATCAGGTAGAATTCTACTTGTAGAAAGCCGAGGACTCTCATGTGAAAAAACAGTTTAACGATACACAAGAAGAGAGCCAGGTGCAAGATAAGCAACCTGGCTTTTTATCTAGTCTAGCCAATCAGGTACATCATAAAAGCTTTAGGTCAGAGCTTCTTTCTTGGGCTATTGGCGGCTTTTTGTATGCCCTTATATTTGTGCTATTAGATATTGTATTTGAAGACCGTTACTTTTATTTGAAAGTAGGCTTGGCAACAATTGGCTTTATTTTAAGCTTAAGTCCTAGCCTTAGTAAAAAGCGTGAGCACCAGCTGGCTGGTAAAGCAGTTAAAGGTCAAAAAGTCTTTTGGCTATACTTAATCCGTGTAGGCTTTAGTAGCGGTGGTGCATTTGCTGCAAGTTATTACCTAATCGATCGTATGGGTTTAGCGCCGAGCTTTATGGCTATAGTGATTGCTCTGTGCCTTATTCTAGGGAACATAGCTTTATCTTTTATTGACTACCCTGTGCTTTTGTACATAGTCTTTGGTCTGATGACGACGGTTGTCAGCATCCTTAGTTTTAATGGCATGAACTTCATCTTATATGGTGAAGTAACAGGTGGTGGGGATGCATTCGGTTGGCTCATACCAAAACTTGTATCCTGGATACTAGCCGTTTTGTTTGCGTATCTCACGAATAGAAGGCTTGTGTTTGATGCCAGTGGGAATTTTTGGCATGAGATGCTAAAGTTCTTCATTGCACGTATCGCATCAGGCTTTTTAGTTGAGTTCTGTGGCTTATTTGTCTTAGAGAATTTGCTTGGTATCGCACGCGACATCAGCAATCTCTTGATATCACTTATCGTGGTTGTAGTAAATTATGTATTTAGTAAACTCTTTGTATTTGTCAAAGAAAAATAGAAAGAAACCTTATGAATTATTCTGAAGTCATGCAGTATTTGGAGAAGACTTGGCGCTTTGGTAGCCGTTTAGGTTTGGAGCGTGTCCGTGAATTGATGAGACGCCTTGGTGATCCACAAAAAGATTTACGTTTCATTCATGTAGCTGGTACGAATGGGAAGGGAAGTACGGTTGCGTACATCTCAACGATTCTTGCAGAAGCTGGTATGAAAGTAGGTATTAACACATCGCCATTTATCTTTCGCTTTACAGACCGGGTTCGTATCCTAGATGGACCTGAAGCTGTTTTAGATCGTTTAGAGCGATCCGATGTAGGCGAGATATCAAAAGATGATGTGGCACGTATATTTACTAAAGTTGCAGCTGTAGCAGATGAGATGGTTTTGGACGATTTAGATTCACCAACTGAATTTGAATTGATAACAGCAATGGCCTTGATGTACTTTCATGAACAAGCCTGCGATGTTGTCGTGCTAGAGGTAGGTTTAGGCGGTCGCCTTGATTCAACCAATGTGATCGATGCAGCTGACGTTTCCGTCATCACAGCCATCGGCTACGACCATATGGATCGTTTGGGTAATACAATCGCTGAGATCGCATCCGAGAAGGCTGGCATAGTTAAGTCGGGAAGCAAGGCTGTAATATTGTATGAGCCTGAAGTCGCCACGCATACTAAAGAAGAAGCTGAGGCCATCCGTGAAGTCATCAAAAGACAAGCTGCTCGTATGACTGTACCGTTAATTGAAGTAAAAGAACGTGAGACGGTACCGATGGAACGCAGCTTTAGAGGACAGAGCTTTAGGCTCCATGGCTATGCTAGACCTTTAGAGACTAAACTCATGGGCTCTTATCAGACCATGAATGCAGCCTTAGCAATCCGTGCAGTGGAAGCATTTCGTCCAGAGCTTATCGGTCAAGAATGCATCTATAGAGGCATCAGGCATGCGCTGTGGCCAGCACGTATGGAATTGATCTCAGATGACCCAATCTTCATCATTGACGGGGCACATAACCCTCAAGCTGCGTGGAAATTAGGCGAGACGATGGATTTACTAGCGGCCAATAAGAGAGTCGTTATGTTAACGGGTGTATTGGCAGATAAAGATTTTAAACCTATGCTACATGAGCTCTTAGTGAACAGACAATACATCATTGACGAAATTGTTGTGACTGAGCCTCATATCTTTAGAAAAAAGGATGCGGATGAATACGCATCAGGTATCGAAGCATTTTTAAGAGAACACGCTTTGCATGGTGATGCTTGGCCTAAAATAACGGTTGAACGTGATATAGATCAAGCTTTAAAGTATGCGCTCTCATGTGCTAGAGAAGAACAGTTAATTTTACTTGCATGGGGTTCACTTTATCTGGGAAGTGATTTAAAGCATGTATATGCTAAAATAACGAATACTGAGATTTAGCGAGAAGGGGTTTCCAAAAGGATGAGATGGCAAGAAGAAGCAGGTCGTTTTGAGACCTTGGATCTTGGATTCGTAAAGGATTTTGCAGCGCCTGATGTGATGGAAGAAGCAATATGGCGCTATAACAGGGCGGTTGGCCAAATTCAAAGTGGCAGTGGTGACATTGCAAGCATCGCTTTACGCCAGCTTGCTTCAACATATCCGGATTTTACTGAAGCAGCACTATTAAGTGCTTGCTGCCAAATGGCTTGGGGCGATGTGTCCTTGGCTTTGGAGACGCTAGAAGAGGTTCAAAAATCCGATCATTTAAGTGAAGATGAACGCTTTAAGACAGATTTGTATTTGCAAGCAGTACGTGCTGACATTAAAGAAGAAGAGATGGCAGCTGAACGCGATACAGGAATAGGCATGTACGCTAGAAATAGGGTATCTGACGATAGAAAAACAAAAATACATGGAGATTTGCGATCTGACGAACAATACATGCAGCAACTAAGTGAAGGTGGAGATGCAGCGAAGATATTAATGCCGTCGTCTTCTGCTAAAAACTCGTTTCCTATAGTGCCTGTTTTGGCTGTTCTTGTTGCCATCTTAATTGTGGTCTTTGTTCTGCTACAACTATTCCCAGGATTAAATCCATTCGCAAAAGAAAGTGAAAGCAGTGAAACAACAACTAGTGAGCTAGCATCTAGTACGACAACGATAGAAGAGAGTACAACATTGGAACC
>CAYXVJ010000095.1:0-5626 GCA_964468675.1 uncultured Oscillospiraceae bacterium | reverse complement strand
CCACAGCTAGCCCTACACCAACAGATACAGAGCCTACACCCTTGCCGTCACCAACGCCCATTATCCCGCCTGGTGATGCAGGACCAGACTCTGACGATGGTGAGCGCTTGGCATGGCTCTTAGCCGCATTAGAACACCTCTCCTTGACAGATGAGGAGATGGAAGCCCTATGGGCCCAGTACATGGCGATCTTTGAGCCCACACCGACACCGGTACCGCCGACATCCAGTACAGCGTTAACGCCAACACCTGTTCCTACAACAACTGAGGGGACAACACAGGCACCGACGACTGAAGCATCGACAACTACTGAAGCACCGACAACTACTGAAGCGCCTACAACTACTGAAGCACCTACAACGACTGCAGAGGCTACGACAACGCCTACAGCGACCACCACAGAGGAAGTAAGTACAACAACTGATGCTGAAACAGAACTGAGTACAGAGACAAGCGCAACATCAACTGAAACGACTACTACATCGTCTAGTGTAGAAGACAGTACACCTGTTGAACCGGATCCAGGTGTTGTAGAGCCAAATGAACCAACGATAAGTGAGGAAGATTAAAATGGACTATATTAGTACAAGAGGGCATAGTTACCGCTACAGCTCTCTTGAAGCAATTCTAGAGGGACTCGCACCAGATGGTGGTTTACTTGTCCCTAGTGAAATACCTACATTGAGCTTAGATATGGCCAAAGATCTTTTGGATCGCTCTTATCCAGAGCGTGTCGCAAGCATACTGCAATTATTCATGCCAGAATGCACGTATCAAGAACTCTTGGAAGCAACAAGTTTGGCCTACCATGAAGATCAATTTGGACCTGATCCTGCAAAACTATCACAATTAAATGCGTATAACGATACAGAGTATCTTTTAGAGCTCTGGCATGGTCCGACATCCGCTTTTAAGGATATGGCTTTGCAACTGCTACCACATCTCATGCAACTTGCTATGCGTAAACTTGGACGTGGCCAAAAGCTCCTATTACTAACCGCCACCAGTGGCGATACAGGTAAGGCTGCTTTAGAAGGTTTTAGAGATGTAGAAGGCATTGATGTGCTTTGCTTCTATCCTAAAGATGGGGTGTCTAAAGTTCAAGAATTACAGATGACTACCACGAACAGTCCTAACGTGAAAGTCATTGCAGTAGAAGGCAGCTTCGATGAAGCGCAAGCTGGCGTGAAGGCTAGTTTTGCAAGTGAATCCTTACAAGAACTATTAATCGAAAAAAATGTCTTACTAACATCTGCTAACTCTATTAATTGGGGACGCCTAGTAGCGCAAATCGCTTACTATTGGTCTGCTTATTTAGACCTTGTGAAGCGTGAGAAAATTGATTTTGATACCACCATTAACTTTGCTGTTCCGACAGGTAATTTTGGTAATATTTTGGCTGCTTGGTATGCCCGCGAAATGGGTCTGCCAATTGGTAAGTTAATTTGTGCATCAAACAGAAATAATGTTTTATCTGATTTCCTCAGAACAGGTAACTACAGCATCAAGCGTAAGCTGTATCAGACGAATACACCATCGATGGATATCTTGATTTCAAGCAATTTGGAGCGCTTAATTTATATGCTCTCAGGTCAAGATTCAAGTTATGTATTTGAGCTCATGAAAGATTTGACAGTAAATGGTGAGTACTTTGTCGGCAATCGGATGAAAAAGTTACTCCAACAAGTCTTTGTCGGAGGCTTTTCAGATGACAGAGGTGTTGTACGTACGATATTGCAAGTCTACGATGAGACAGACCATGTGATTGATCCACATACGGCTGTGGCCTTTAATGTCTATAACCGTTATAGAAGACGATCTAAAGATGATGCACCGATTATCTTTGTCAGCACCGCAAGTCCTTATAAATTTGCAGGGACTGTGTCGACTGCAATCTTCTCTGAGAACTTGATGGAAAGAGATGAGTTTGAACTCTTTTCGCTCTTAGAGCAAGAAAGTGATCTTGAAGTGCCAGAGGCCTTGATAAAGCTACCTGAGCTGCCTATTGTACACACAACTGTATGTAAGTCTGATGGGATATTAGACGTGACTAAAGATTGGATCAACGGTGGAGGAGAAGCATAAATGGCAAGGCTAATCGACTGTTTAAGTGAGATAGCTGTATTAAATCAAGCGTATTTAGATAAGGTGACACCTTATTGGCGAGAACTAGAGATATCAAGTGTGGTACTTGATTCTAGAGAAGTTACAAAGGGGAGCCTCTTTGCTGCTATCCCAGGTCTTAGTAGTGATGGTCATGACTTTATTAAGAATGTAAAGGATAAAGGAGCTGTCGCTGCCTTAGTCGAGCGTATAGATTTGGATCTAGACTTCCCACAGATACAAGTAGAAGGCGTTCGTCATAGTTTAGGGCCTGTCTGTGCAAGCTTCTATGGGACAAAAGAAGATGATGGTGTCAGTTATCTTGCTGTAACAGGTACAGATGGTAAGACTAGCACGAATCAAATGCTTACGTTTATCTTAGCGCAAGCTGGGCATACAGTAGGCAGTATTGGTACGCCAGGTATTACATATCCAGGATACAAGAGTGAACACGGATCACATACCACGCCAGATAGTCCTGCATTGCATGCTACGTTCAAGACAATGAAAGAACATGGCTGTGATGTCATTGGCATGGAAGCATCTTCCCATGCGCTCGATCAGGAGCGCTTACGAGCTATACCGTTTAAAGCTGCAATCTTTACGAACTTGTCACATGAGCATCTGGATTACCATCAGACGATGGATGCCTATGCAAGGGCTAAACGCCGCTTATTTGAAGACTTGAATAAGGATTGCGTAGCAATATTAAACAGAGACGATGAGCGATACATAGAGTTCTCTACACATGCAAGTACAAGAGTCATAAGCTATGGTGAGCATGAAGATGCAGACTATAGGATTACTGATCTAGAGCAGACTCTTAATGGTGTCCAATATACGTTGAAGACAAAAGATAAAGCTCTTTTCGTTCAGACAAAACTATATGGTGCATTTAATGCATGGAATCTAACGGCTGCCATAGCTGCTGTAGTAGAGTCTTTTTCAATCCCAATAGAAGACGTCTTGTCAATCGTAAAGCGCTATAGTGGTGTACCTGGCAGGATGCAGGCAGTACAAGAAAAGCAAAACTTTGCCGTCATTGTAGATTTTGCGGTCACGCCTAGAGCGATAGAACATGCCCTAAAGACCGTACGCGAATTAAAGCCTAAGCGTATCTTTATGGTGATGAGTTCTGCTGGAGAGCGAGATAAGACGAGGAGGCCTCGTATCAGTCAGCTGATGAATGAACTGGCCGACGAAGTGATATTAACCAGTGACCTGGTATTTGGTGAGAACATTACAAGTATTGTCAAAGACTTAAGCGAATACATTGATCCTAATAAGCTTCACGTGATATACAGCAGGCAAGAAGCGATGCGCTATGCGATCGACCAGGCCGAAGAGGGTGATGCAGTATTGATTTGTGGACTAGGTGATATTCGTTTCCTCATCATTAACGGTGAAGAGTACTACCACGACGACTATGAGTACGCAAGACACTGTGTGACTGAGCGTGTAACAAGAGAAATCTTACAAGCTCAAGTTGAGGCTGCAGGCAAATCGTGGCAATAAACGCGGGTGATCTTCTAATTGAACGAGATTTGAACCCAAATGCCACAATCTTTCACATTTTAGAAGATATGAGATCACATTTGGATGGCATACTAGGGGTGAGCAGAGATAGTGGTGCTAAATAAGTAACTAAAATCTTTTTCATTTCCTTCCTCCAAGTGGAAATCCCGAGAGTAGTGGCTCGGGATTTTACTTTTTTATCGGACATTTATGGTGAGTGGAGGTATAAACGTGTATTTGATCTTACTACGACACGGTGTTGCACAGGATAAGGCATTAGGATTCCCTGATTTTGATCGAATCTTAACTGAATCTGGCCGCAAGAAATTAAACAAATTCTTCCCCAAATGTATAGACTATATCCATGAGCTTTGTAAAGTAGCAGGTATCTCCAATGATGAGATCGAACTGTGGACGAGCCCTAAGCTTAGGGCTGTTGAGACTGCTGAGGTCTTAGCTAAGATGTCTTCTTGGCCGATCACGAGGACGGATGAGAGCTTAGAGAGCGATGACCTGGATGCATTTATGAAGGCTCTAAACGAGAGCGAAGCGAAAATTGTCATCGCCTCTGGCCATGAACCAGGTCTTGGTATTTGGACCAATCGTTTGACTGCTAAAGACACAAGGCTTAAAAAAGGCAGCATGGTCGTTATGACGCTCGATTCAAAAGAACCAAGAACAAAAGCACATTTCATTGACTATTTGAAACCATAGCAGTATGTTGTGGTACGTCTATCTAGATTTCTACTGTATATAATGAGTACATTAATTTTTATTTATGAAATGGGGTTATAAGATGTCAACACAAAACAGATTACAGTATCCACCACATAACAGCTCAATTGGTAATACGGATGCGAGGTGGCTCGTCTTAGTCGCTTACCTTGGCCCGATCGTCATTAGCTGGATACCAGAAGTAGGTTCAATCCTGTCTTGGATTTTACCTCTAGCCTTACTCTTTATGGAGAAGGGTAGCCACATGGTCCGTTACTCAGCTGCTCAAAGTTTTGTGCTATCGGTTGCCAGCGCGATTATCAACTTTATTTTGGTGATTCTAGCCATTCCTTTAGGTATTCTCACGTTTGGCATTGGCGCTCTTATTATGGGGCTTATTGTGTGGGTAGTAAACATCCTTGTCTGGGTCATGTTACTATACGCAGCATACCAAGGATTCTCGAAGTGGACTGCTTGGGAAATGCCTTTCATATCAGGTTTTGCTCATAAGCTTGAAAATGCTATTGGTAAGCCACATCAAAGCTAAAATGAGATTTGAATTAAATTCAGTTTGAAAAAGAAACAGCACCTTCGTTTTTAAAATGCTTAAAAACTAAGGTGCTGTTTACTTGTACAGGGTTTTACTTATGCATTTCTTAAGATCTCTCGTCCCTCTTCAGTAGAAGCAAGGTCTAAGATGTATTGAGCGAACATGCTGTTTGCCCAGGCAAACCAGTCACGAGTGAAGTTTCCTGGATCTTCTACGTGGAAGCTTTCATGCATTTGACTCGTATCGGCATCGGTTGTCAAGAGTGTGTTTAGGATCTCTTTTTTCTCGTCAAAGTTATCGGTGGTTAATCCTTGGATGACGAGGGCGATTGGCCAGATGTGTTCTGGTGGTGTATGTGGACTACCTACGCCTTTTCCGTGTGTACCTTCATAGTAGAAGGGATTTTGCTTGGATAAGACGAAGCGTCTTGTATTCAGGTAGATAGGGTCATCTTTTGTTGTATAGCCAAGCCATGGTGCAGATAGAAGGCTTGGTACGTTCGCATCGTCCATGAAGACATAGTTGCCAAGTCCATCAGTCTCGTATGCATAGCATGGGCCAATACCTTCAATGTTTACAACTGCAAATTCTTCAATTCCCTGATGGATCTCATCAGCAAGAGTTTTAGCTCTTTTTGCTTCTTCTGCATCTTTATAGATCTCATTTAGAATGTTGGCCGAATCTTTTAGAGCGACTACAGCATACATATTCGAGGGTACAAGATAACCGTATTCACAAGCATCG
>CAYXVJ010000094.1:0-9362 GCA_964468675.1 uncultured Oscillospiraceae bacterium | reverse complement strand
TTAGGTCTAAATCTTGCTCCGGTGAGTAGGTCTCTAGACCGAAGGACTCGTTTCTGATTGCACTAGGTCCAAATCTGGTGCCAGGACGAAAAGATGTAGTACCATCAAACGGTGCTCCAAATAGGACTAGATCAGATTCGTTGTATGAGCTATCACAGCCAATAAATGTTTGAATGTTTCTATTCACTGGTTTCAGCCTCCATCAACATTTTCTCAACATAGCTAGGTAGATAAAATGCACCTTTATGCAAGTTTGTATTGTAATAGTCTGTCTTAATACCGAAAGCCTGCCATCTTTTTTCATCAAGATCGTGCAGTGGATGGAGTGTTTTAGAAGCAAAACCAAATAGCCAATGACCAGAGGGGTAGGTAGGAATATGTGCTTGATATAACCTGCTGATGGGAAATGAGCGTACAATTCTTGCATGCGCTCGTTTCATCGCTTCTGCATCCTCATGGTAAAAAGGACTTTCATGTTGATTGACCATGATGCCATCGTCTTTCAATGCCTTAAAACAATTCCCATAGAACTCTTTTGTGAACAAGTCTTCACCAGGACCAAAAGGATCCGTTGAATCAACGATGATGAGGTCATAGCAATCACTTGCTCTACGCACAAACTTTAAACCATCTTCAATATGGATTTTTACCCTCGGATCGCTAAAGCCTATTGCTGTGTGTGGTAAATAACGCTTACTGATGTCAATGACCAGGCGATCGATTTCAACCAAGTCAATTGATTCTATCGTAGAGTAGCGGCTAAGCTCTCTCAAGACACCACCGTCACCAGCACCAATGACCAAGACCTTCTTTACATCAGGGTGGACTGCCATCGCCACGTGCGTGATCATCTCATGGTAGATGAACTCATCTCTTTCTGTGAGCATCATCAGTCCATCTAGTGTTAAGAAGCGACCAAATTCAAGGGAGTTGAATACATCGATACGTTGAAATTCACTTTGTCCACTATATAGCTGTTCGCTCACTTCAATGGAGAAGCGGACATGCTCGCTATGGTATTCGCTAAACCAAAGATTCATACTAATCTCCTTTTATTACATTTAAACGCTCGACCAACATGTCCTCAGGACCTGTCATGGAGCAACCTTTCGCTTTCGCGTAGATGATGTAGTCAATGATCTCTTTTGTGATAAGTTCACCAGGCGCTAAAATAGGTATACCTGGTGGATACGACATGACAAATTCACTGCAGACATGGCCTATAGCATCTTTTAAAGCCAAGCTCGTCTTTTCCTTGTAGAATGCCTCTTGTGGACCCATTAAGACTTTGGGATTGATATACTCATGATCGAACAATTGGCTTTTATCTTGTTTGTACAAGCGTTTGATCTCAGATAGTGCACTGATTAAACGTTCAATGTTCTTATGGTTGTCACCAACAGAGACATAAGCAAGGATGTTGCCTAAGTCGCCAAATTCAATTTGAATGTCATACTCATCACGCAAGATGTCATAAACTTCAATACCAGCAAGGCCGATGTCTAAAGTATGAACCGATAACTTTGTTAGATCAAAATCAAAGATAGAATCACCATTGATTAAGTCTTGTCCATAGGCGTAATAGTCGCCTAGTAAGTTGATTTCATCTCTGGCGTATCTAGTCAGATCACTTACCTTCTTAAAGATCTCTTTGCCATGTAATGCTAGGTTTCGTCTCGACAAGTCCAAGCTTGAGATCAAGAGATATGAGCTACTAGTCGTCTGGCTAAGATTAACAACTTGACGTACATAATCTGCATTTACAGATTCGTTCATCAGTAAGATGGACGATTGCGTTAATGAACCACCTGATTTATGCATGCTAACGGCTGCCATATCGGCACCTGCAGCCATAGCTGAAATAGGCAAATCATCTCCAAAATAAAAGTGTGTGCCATGGGCTTCATCGACTAGAACGAGCATATTGTTTTGATGTGCCAGTTCAACGATTGCCTCAATATTGGAACAGATTCCATAGTAGGTAGGGTTATTGATTAACACCGCTTTAGCATCAGGATGTGCATGTATAACATCTTTGATCTCTTCTAGACGCATACCCAGTGAGATCCCAAGTCTATTGTCTGTTTGTGGGTTGATATAAATAGGGATGGCTCCACATAATATAAGGGCATTGATGACACTACGGTGAACGTTTCTGGGCAAAATGATTTTCTCATCTCGCTTCACACTGCTTAAAATCATGGCTTGTACAGACGATGTCGTGCCACCAACCATGAAGTAAGCGGCTTTAGCACCAAAGGCTTTCGCAGCAAGATACTCCGCATCACGAATGACACCTGTTGGATGGACTAGGTTGTCTAACATTTTCATGGAGTTGACGTCCACTTCAAGTGTCTTTTGGCCTAGGAATTGCATGAGTTCTGGATTTCCACGACCACGCTTGTGCCCAGGAACGTCAAAGGGAACCATGCGTTTTTGCTTGAGGGACAAAAGGGCTTCATAGATTGGGGCACGATCTTGGCCAAGTTTCGTCAGATCATTGGTCAATTCAAGGAGTCCTTTCTATCGTAGATGTTCATACCACTGAAGATCTCGATCATTTCACGGCGAAGGTTATTGGTGATTTTTAAACGTTCCCGCGGGGCTATTTCATATACATCTGACTTAAACAGATAGTTTTGTAGATCAATTTCTTTGATGAGCATCTTCGTATGAAAGATATTGGATTGATACATGTTCACGTCGATGGCATCGTATTTTTCTAAGGTATCAGGTGAGATGAAATCTTGAATGGAGGCAATGTCATGGTCGACAAAGAGTTTTTCACCATTCAAGTCTCTTGTAAAGCCTCTTACTTTATAGTCCATCGTGATGATATCCGAATCAAAGCTGGCAATGAGGAAGTCCAAGGTAGATAGTGGGGTGATCTCTCCACAAGTGGATACGTCAATATCCACCCTAAAGGTGGCTATCGAATTTTCCGGATGGTATTCAGGATAGGTATGGACCGTTACATGGCTTTTATCTAAGTGAGCCACAACGGTTTCACCTGAGCGGTTCGGTACCATGCTCTCTTCGGCAATTAAAAAGGTGACGCTAGCCCCTTGAGGCTCATAGTCTTGTTTTGAGATATTCAAAACAGTTGCACCGATCATCTCAGTGACCTTTTGCAAGATGCCGGTTAAGCGATCTGAGTTATATTGTTCATCGATATAGGCGATGTAGTCTTTTTGCTCGCGTGGTGTTTTGGCGTAGCAGACATCGTAGATATTAAAGCTTAAAGATTTTGTCAGATTGTTAAATCCATACAGTTCCAATCGCTTACCCATGTAGCCCTCCTAAAAAAGAAAAAAGCATCGTGTTTTAGCACCATGCCATTTGGAAGTATCTGACAATCAGAAACTGATTCCATAGTAATTTCAGATGGAGGACTTGTCAATCACAAATGTATCATCAAAGCATCAGATGCCGATGCTCGATTTAACCTTTTCCAAGTGGGCGGGATGAAACTGTGGAAAAGAGAGCTCTATCGGTAAATCATCAAAGTAGGCTAGTGTCTCGATTTCAAAGTCAGGTAAAGGGCCTAGCGTTTTAATCTTGGCATAATATAGCTTGCCAAAGGTATCGATGAAGTATGCAGATACAGGGAAGAGCTCGAAGTCTATTGCACCTGTTTCTTCGTATAGTTCACGTTTGGCACATGTATCAATTGTTTCATTTACTTCGCGCCTGCCTCCTGGTAGCTCCCATGACCGTTTTTTATTTTTTACGAAGATCCACTTATCCTTGTATCTTGCTGCAATGACTGCATATTCGTATTGCTCTTCTAAAACTTCATCTAGATTATAAAACGTAAGTGCCATACAAGCCTCCTTAGATAGAGTAGACTTAATATATCAAAGATGAATACTTTAAGAAAGTATTAAAGTGTTTCTAATGCCTACTTGCTAAAATGGCTATAACAGCTAAGGAGGGCATGAGCATGGATCTGCCGACATTGGAATTATATCTAGCACAACATGGTATGTTAGCGTTATTTATAATTGTTTTTTTAGAATATTTGAATTTACCTGGTTTCCCTGCTGGCATCATTATGCCTCTATCAGGTATTTGGGCGCAGCAGTTTAATAAGAACTTTCTTTTTGTACTCTTGATTTCAGTCATCGCTGGTGTCTTAGGCAGCTGGATGCTCTATTTTGTGGGCTTCTTTTTAGGAAACCCGATATTGAATTGGTTTCGATCGAAGTTTAAAAGACAAGCAGTAGCCCTTGATAAAGCGATCTTGCAGATTAATGAGCGGGGTTATGTAGGCCTTTTACTAGCCAAGTTATTACCTACTGTAAGAACTATTATTTCCATACCGGCAGGCACGATTCGCATGAACTTTTTAGGCTATACCTTTTACTCTGCTATTGGGATCACCATTTGGAATGGTGTATTGGTAGGCCTCGGTTATTTGTTCGGACATACTGCACTAAATTGGATTTCTAATCTATAATGTTTGCTAAGGGGGAGCCTATGAAGATTGCAATGTTTACGAATAACTACAAACCATTTATTGGTGGGGTACCCGTCTCTGTGGAACGCTTGGCTAAGGGATTAAGAGATCTAGGCCACACCGTAGATGTGTTTGCGCCAAGTTATGAAGGTCAAATTGAAGAGGAGCACGTTTTTCGCTTCAAAAGCCGTAAGAAGAACATGAAAGGTGGTTTTATCGTCCCTAAGATACTCGATAAAGACATCAGAACATGCTTTGCTGAAGGGGGCTATCAGATCATCCACAGTCATCATCCCATGGTGATGGGCCATATTGCACTGTATCTTGCTCGTAAACATGATGTGCCTTTGGTTTACACATACCACACCCGCTATGACGAGTATTTGCACTATCTCATGCCTAGGGTCTTAAAGAAAGATCAAGAGAATAAGCTCATTTATTCATCTTGTAAGCAAATCATATTCACGCATACCAAGTTTTTTGCCAATAAATGTCAATTGATTTTTGCACCAACACCAGAGATCAAATCTTGCTTACAAAACTTTGACATTGATACGTCTATTGATGTCTTACCTACTGGTTTAACAGATGAAGATTTTATTTCTGATCCGAATAAAATTAAAAAGATTCAAAATGAATTTAATACTCCTAATCTGTTTTGCTCGGTCAGCAGACTGGAAGTAGAAAAGAACTTTCCGTTCTTACTTCGAGGTTTAGCAGAGCTTAAGAAAATCTGGCATGAACCTTTTAAAGTCATGATCATTGGGGATGGTACTGAAAAGGAGAACTTGGAGCGTTTGGCAAAATCTTTAGGTTTGTCCGATGAAGTCAGTTTTCTAGGACGTATTCCTCACGCAGAGCTCGTCAACTACTATGCGGCATCTAAGCTCTTCTTATTTAGTTCTCAATCTGAGACACAAGGGATCGTGATGTTAGAGGCGATGGCTTCTAGCTTACCCGTTGTTGCCGTTGAGGGAAGTGGTGTAAACGATGTTGTAAGGTCAGGTGATAATGGATTTATTACTGCCTTAGATGAAAAGGAATGGTCACAGTCCATCAAAACTATTATGGAAGATGATTCACTCTATCAAGCCATGCATAACGAGGCACTGCTTAGTGCTAAATCCTATACGGCAGAAGCGATTGCTCTTCAGGCTGAAAAAGCATATTTAACACTATTGGAGGAGGTCTCAAGGCGTGTCCCACTCCAATACAAAACAAACTGATAGAAGCCTATTTGAGCGAATCTTAGGCTTTATCATCAGTCGTGTATTCTATTTTTATATTTGGATTGTAGCTAGAACAAGTAGATTTGATATGCAAACACTGTTAATGCTGCAAGAAGCTCAAATGGTAGGTTATTGGCACGGCGATAGCATGGTGATTATGGCGCTTATGAACAAGTATAAAAAGCAATTGCCACCCGTTGACGTCGTCATTACGGCTGATTGGCGAGGGGATGTCATCTCTTACCTATTAGAGCGCTCAGGTGGTACGCCATTTCGTGCTAAGGACGGTGCAGGTATTAGAGAGAGCATGCTTAAGCTTCGTGAAGTATCAAGTCAAGAAGGTCGTATATTTGCGCTTTCAATGGATGGACCTCTAGGCCCTAGGCATGAGGCTAAAAGCTTGTTGCCACACCTTGCTAAGAAGGCTAATCAAGGGATTAGGACGATTACATTTGAAACGAAACCACTTTGGTCATTAAAGAAGCGCTGGGATCACTATGTCATTCCTTTACCATTCGGTAAGATAAAGGCAGTCTTGAAAGATGGTATGTAAAAGAGCATAAGATTGTCCCTGTTTACTAGCGATTTTCTTCAGTAGAATTTGAATATTTACATGAAAAAAGCCCAGACAAGCTGGACTTTTGTTTGGTGCGGGAAACAGGACTTGAACCTGCATGAAGAATCTTCACTAATACCTGAAACTAGCGCGTCTGCCAATTCCGCCATTCCCGCGGCACGAAAGTTATAATAACCGATATTTTAATGAATTGCAATATTGGATAGCAAACTAAAAAGATCTGTGATTTTAAAACCACAGATCTTTTTATTAAGATTTCTATTTATCTTATTTTATAGTGAGTTTGCTTTGAGCCATGGTAATAGCTCATCGATGGTGGTGAAGGCAATGCCAGTGACGGAGTCTGCACAACCATAGTAAATGGCTATTCTACCTGTATCGTCATCTGTAAGTGCTGCACATGGGAAGGTGACGTTAGGTACGTCGCCAACACATTCGTAGAGCTCTTGAGGGGAGATGAGGTAGTCTTTTGAACGGTAGAGCACCTTGGAAGGATCGTCAAGATCCAAGAGGGCTGCACCGAATGCATAGACAAAACCGTTACAGCTATTTAATACACCGTGGTAGATCATGAGCCAACCTTCATCTGTCTCGATGGGGATAGGACCTGCACCAACCTTTGTGGATTGCCATGCAGAATCATTGCCCTTTACAGTCGAGATGACGTGGCGGTGGCGACCCCAGTACTCCATATCAGGGCTTTGGCTGACGAAGATGTCACCGAAAGCTGTATGGCCTGTATCTGAAGGGCGTGAGAGCATGTGGTAGTTGCCATTGATCTTGCGTGGGAACATAACACCATTACGGTTGTAAGGTAAGAATGCATTTTCCACTTGGTGGAATGTTTTGAAATCATAGGTGTAGCCTACACCGATTGTTGGACCATGGTAACCATTACACCAGGTGATCCAGTAGCGGTCTTCGATCCAGCAAACGCGTGGGTCGTAGCGATACTCTTTTTTGGTGACAACTTCATCACCTTCAAAGTGAATTGGGTCATGGTTGATGTTCCAGTTGATGCCATCATCACTAAAACCTGCGAAGATGTCCATGGAACGCGACTTCGAGTCACAGCGGAAAACACCTGCAAACTTGCCTTCGAAAGGCACGACTGCACTGTTGAAAATGCTGTTTGAACTTGGAATTGCATTGCGTGGAATAACGGGGTTTTGGTCATAACGCCAAATGGGATCGATGACATGAGCAGGCTTATCCTGCCATGGAATATTCGGTAATGAACCAGCTTTTAATTTTGCCATACTATCTCTCCTGTTGTAAGTTAGTACTTTCGATTTTACCATAGAACGTATAAATGTAAATGTTTACTCTACTTTTTCTTTTTCAGGCTTTACAAGTGTTAAACAAATAGTTAAGATAGATACAGTATATTTAACATATTATGAAGGGATTTTTCAATGAAAAAAGTCACGCTACAGGAAATAGCAGATGAGATCGGTGTATCTCGTATCACTATTTCAAAAGTCATCAACAATCGTCCCGGCGTATCTGAAAGCACACGAAAACGCATTGTCAATGCACTCATCGAACATAACTATAAAGGCATCAGCCGTTATGCAGACAGTGCAAGTACGAATTCTGAAGTGAAGCAAACAATTGGTGTTATTTCGATATCACCTGATTTCTCGAAATTTTGGCTCGAGATTATACAGGCCATATCAGGCGAACTCAATTTTTATTCACAAGAAGTCGTCTTTTTCTTTTTAGCTAGAAACAAACAAGGGCACTACGAACTGCCTCAAGGTGTGGATAGTGCTAGGTTAAACGGTTTAGTTGTCATTAACGTCTATGACAAGGCCTTGATTAAAAAGATCCGTCAAGCAGATATTCCAACCGTCTACTTTGATTGCCCACCGAGTATTCTAGAAGAAAGCTTACCAGGTGACGTTGTCTATGTAGAGAGCTATAATAGCTTCAAAAAGATTACAGGCACACTCTTAGATCGTGGTTATAAGAATATTGCGTATATAGGTGATATTCATTATGCACAGACCATGACAGAGCGCTACAAGGGCTTTGTCGATGCCCATGATGCACGTGGTCTAGAAGTCGATCCAGATCTTTGCTTCATTGATGGACCGACACACTTATTTTACGATCAAGAAGAAGTGGATCAACTGGTTAAAGGAATCAAACGAGTACCTGATGCAATTGTATGTGGCAACGATGATATCGCTAAACGCGTTATCAAGGCACTAAAAGATCAAAACCGCTTCCTTGAAAATGAACTCGTTGTCACCGGTTACGACCATTTAGATGACAGTGACTTGTCAAAGAGCTTGTATGCAACCGTTGAAGTGGACCGTAAGGCCTTGGGTCTGCGTCTCGTTCGCCAAATCTTATACCGTATCAAAACGGAAGACGAAGCATTCGAGCAGATCTACATCGAGCCTGAATTGATTATTCAAGGCAATCTCTTATCAGCTGGAAAAGAAATCGCTGCTAAGTAAATAATAAGTTGTATCGTAACGAGATAAATAAAAGTTGTTTCAATAAGAGCCACCCGTTGAATATGTACCGCGGGTGGCTTTTAGTATATCCAGAGCTTATACAGAGTTACCGTATTCGATGGATATCTGATTGAAGCGATCTAGGATATCGTCTAAGACGAGGGCATCTTTTTCCTCATTACTCTTATCTAAGATGATCTCACCTTCGTGCATCATCAAGAGGCGATTGCCGTATTTTAAGGCAAAGCGAAGGTTGTGGGTGACCATAAGTGTTTTTACTTCAAGCCTAGTCATGATATCGTTTGTAAGCTCCATGATGTGTTCTGACACTCTAGGATCTAGAGCGGCAGTGTGCTCGTCCAATATTAGGAGTTTTGGTTTATCCATTGTCGCCATCAATAAAGATAAGGCTTGTCTTTGGCCGCCAGATAAAGTACCACATTGTTGATCCAAACGGTTTTCAAGACCCATCTCTAAACGTTCCAATTGCTCTTGGAAATGTTGCTTTTCTTTTTTGTCGACACCTGGAAGTAGGTTGAAACGCCTGTGCTTGTTTGCTGCTATAGACAAGTTCTCCAATATAGTTAGATCCGCTGCTGTCCCTTTAGCAGGGTCTTGAAAGACTCTAG
>CAYXVJ010000093.1:0-9402 GCA_964468675.1 uncultured Oscillospiraceae bacterium | reverse complement strand
ATGTACGTAGCGTACTCTTTAGTACCGATATCACGTCCCTAAATAAGTTGCCGTACCACAGCCCTTTAAAACAAGAGGGTGTGCAGTCATTAAATGGACAATGGCGATTTACAGGCTACGATCAATTTGACAAGGTACCATGGAATGATTTGTTCTCAAAGCCTGGTGACCTACAGCAGATGCCTGTACCAGGGAACTGGGAGCTAAATGGTTTTGGCAAGCCGAAGTACATCAATACAAGATATACCTTTGAAGCAGATACAAGTCTACTAACACCACCAATCGTTCCAGACGAAGAGAATCCAGTTGGTGTCTATAGGCATCAGTTTAAGCAGGATTCAATTGACCCAGATCAATCCATTGTTTTAGCCTTCAATGGATTTGAAGGTGCTCTATTTGTCTATTTAAATCAAGAGTTCATTGGCTATGCGAGTAATGGCCGTAGTATATCTGAGTTTGACATCAGTCATGGAGTTCAAGAAGACAACGAACTTATTGTATGCTTAGTCTCTTTTGGTGCTGGAACTTGGCTTGAGTGCCAAGACATGTGGCGTTTGAAGGGCATAATGAGGGACGTGTATCTCTACACAGCTCCTAAGTGTAGACTCTTCGACCACTATACCGTCTACAAGGACGATGTTGAGCCTAGCTTACACATTGAAGCTAAGATTCTAAATACATACATGAAGGCTGTAGGTCCCCACTATATAGAGATGAAACTCTTTGATATGGATGGAGAGGAAGTACCTGTAGAGAATCCTTTGGGCTTTACAGGTAATCTATCAAATCGCTACGATGAGGTAAGGTTTAATAAGGATGCTGAACCGATCTTTGCGAACACCATCTCTACTGCATACATCAAAGCTTTGATACCAAAACCAAGGCTATGGAGCCCAGAAGATCCATACCTATATAATATTGAACTTATATTGACGAACGAAAGGGGAGAAGTGGTATCTCAACACCGCTATCCATTTGGTTTTAGAACCATTGAGATGAGAGGTCCAGAGTTCTACTTGAATGGACAATCCATTAAATTCAGAGGCGTGAACAGACATGAGTTCCATCCAAGAACAGGACATGTCGTCTCTAGAGCAGATATGGAAGAAGATATACGCTTAATGAAGCGTGCAAACGTGAATGCCGTACGTTCTGCTCACTACCCTCAAGATCCTTATTGGTACGAACTTTGTGACCGCTATGGTCTCATGGTGATGGATGAAGCGAATGCAGAGACACATGGACTATCATATAGACGAAACCTCTTACCAGGTAACGATCCAAGATGGCTCGCTCATTACTTAGAGCGCATACGCTCCATAGTTGAGACAAACAAAAACCATAGTTCCATTGTCATGTGGTCGCTGGGTAATGAGATCGGATTTGGCGATACAGTTGCCATTGCAGCCTCAGTCTGCAGAGCAATGGATCCAACAAGGTACATCCATAAACGCCAGATGAACAGCATCGCAGATATGGATAGTGAAACTTATCCATCCGTAGAAGATATGCTCTTACATGCCAAGACAAAGCCCAATAGACCCTTCCTAACTAACGAGTATGCCCATGCCATGGGGAATAGCATGGGGAACTTAAAAGAATATTGGGATGCGATACTAAAGCACAAGTCACTCATCGGAGGCTTCGTCTGGGAATGGTGTGACCATGGCTTAGAGGACCCAAATGGTGGAGGCTATTTATACGGTGGAGACTTTGATGAAGCCTTCCACGATGGTAACTTCTGTATCGATGGCATCGTTACCCCAGATAGGCGTGAAACACCTAAATTACAAGAATTAAAGAAGGTCCACGAAAGCATCTTCTTTGAAGAAGTAGACCTTGCAGCAGGCAAGATATTAATTACTAACGGCTATCAATTTACGAATCTAGAAATATTTGATTTCCATTGGCAACTTTTGGCCGATGGAGTCGTCATTGAAGATGGCGCTTTAGAGCCGCTATTCATTCTGCCCAATAGCAGTGCCATCGTGAAGATTCCCTTCAATGAAGCACTAGCCAAACCTGGCCTTGAACACGTCTTACATCTATCTGTAAGAACAAAAGATGAAACACTAGCTTTAGACAAAGGTCATGAAGTCGCTTGGAGTGATTTCATTTTGGATCACTTGAATAAACAGGACGTCTATCAAGCTGAAGATGGTGTATTTTGTATTGAAGACACGGAAGATAAGCTTCAAATCAATTCGCTAGTCTTCTCTAAAGAGACAGGGCGTATATTGTCCTTTGGTAGCGGTTTAGAAGACTTACACTTCCAAGCATATCGTGCACCAACAGATAACGACATTAGAAGTTCATATTTCATTGGACGTAAAGGCTTCCCCTTCCACGGGTCTAGTGAAGAGGTACCCAGCTGGCACAAAGCAGGCATAGATAGCTTAGATTCAAGTTTAATTGAATTTAGCCACAAGCAGGTAGATAGAGCATCAGTTCAAGTTAGCACTAAGCACCGCTATACTGCAGTCGAAGAGATAGGCTTCATAGTCACCACCATCTACCACTTGTTTGGAGATGACAGCTTACTTCTTGAAACAGCGGTGGAGCCTTACGGTGACTTGCCAATATTGCCAAGACTCGGTTTAGTAGCGAAGCTGGATCAAAGCTTTGAAGAGTATAGTTGGTATGGTTTAGGGCCACTTGAAACTTACCCTGACAGGAAGGCCAGTGGGAAACTATCACAGCATCAAGCACACGTAATGGATGCACTGTCCTATTACATCAAACCCCAAGAGTGTGGCAACTATGAAGCAACAAGAAGCTTAAAGATTACAAACGGCACTGATTCATATCTCTTCACAAGCATAGGTGATATGTCGATGAGTGCCTTGCCGTACTCAGCAAAAGAGCTGTCCTCGTACAATCATGTGCAAGATTTACCGAAGCCTACAGCAACATACATCTCTTTAGATAGCAAGCAAGTAGGACTTGGTAACCGTAGTTGTGGACCAGAAGTATTGGACGAGTACCTCTTACATCCAAGACCTGTTTACTTTGCCTTTTCGGTCAAGCATGTAGAGATGGAAGGAGATACAGACAAAGGCCTAGACTCACTTGAGCCTAGACCTGACTTTGCACCTTATCTCATACTAAATGAGAACGTGGATCTGGATTTGAAAGTTGAACATCCAAGTAGTCTTGGCGTAGATCTTCCTCGCTATAAGGACCCCAGTGACCCCGATGCAAGAAGTGCCATTGGTATGCATCCTTAAGAGTACTGCAGCTTCTAAGATGGATACAGTAAGTTGATCTTAGAAGCTGCGCTCAAATCCTTCTAGTTCGGTAATGGTGGCGAAGTATGGACCGCCAAGTCTTGCTAATGGGTCTAAGGCTTTGTGGTCTACATAGTCCCTGATCTCATCGAAGACATCGTCTCTTAAATAGGCATCTTCTGCTCTTAAGAAAACAAAGTCAGATTCAATCTCATCGCCTTCGTAGTTCGGTAATTCCATGTGCTGGAATAAACTGACTTCAATGCGGATCTTGGCATCTCTAAGTGCTGGATAGTCTGTATCGGACAGTCCGCCATCTAAGAGCGCCATGCCCGTTAATATTACTTCGCTGTCTCCATAGGCTAAGGTCTTGGAGCTGAGGTCCACACTGCTAGCAAGTGTTTTGTCTGCAATGTGTACGACTGCCTTCTTAGTTCTTAAGATATTCCTGATAGTATCTTTCATCTCGTGTCCGTCACGCCTAAAGCTAACAGACATCAAGCTTGAATGAACCATATTGAAGTAACTAAACGGCGCTAAGTTTACACTGCCGTCCTCGTTACGCGTCGTAATCCAGGCGATGGGTCTTGGGATAATGCTGCCCTTTAAGATCTTAGCCCGGTTGTGGGCATCCATCTCTTTAAAGTTTCGTCTGTGAAATTTCATATATGCTGCCTTTTGTTCTTAGTTTTAAGCTTATACTTCAAGTTTGGCCAAGAGCTCAGCTGTCTTATAGAGCTCTGCTTGTGTTAGTTGGTGACCTTGCTGATGCCTAAAGACTTCGACCTTGATGTCTGCTTGTCTGAATGTGTCTTCCAAGACGTCAAACTCTTCTTTAGAGATGAAGGGGTCGTTGTCACCGCTGGTAATGAAGGCGGTAAGCTTTGTTTGTGCTTTGAAGGGTACTGTTGCTCTACCACTCGATGGATGTAGGAGTAGGGCTAAGTCATAGCGAGTCTCGTACTCCTTAAAGATGTTGACTGCAATGTTAGCTCCGTTTGAGTAACCAAGTAAGGCCACCTTGTGATCCGTTAAGTTGTGTTCTTCTAGCAAGCTTTGGATGGTCTCTTGAAGCTTAATGGTTGCCTCATGGAGGCTCTCTAAATCAAAGCTACCGTCACTGTATCTTGCGAAATAGCGGCGCATGCCGTTCTCTAAGACATCGCCTTCAATACCTAAGAGGGTGGATTCTGGAGATAGTTGTTTAGCAAGGCCCATTAAGCTTCTTGCATCTCCTCCAGTTCCGTGAAGCAATACGATTACTGTTTTATTTGTGCCAAGATCAAGTACGTGTTTCATCTGTGCCAATCCTTTCTGCATGCTTACCAAGCTTTTTTAATAGGTCTTGTACCTCGAGTTCTTCTTCTTCTGTGAGCACATCAAATACGTCACGCATATGTAAGAAGTGCTTGTCGTAGATCTCTTTGAATACAGCTCGTCCCTGTTCTGTCAGTGACAGTTGGTGTACACGCCTATCCTTTAGATCCTTCTCTCTGATGAGGTAACCCTTTTTAGCTAGTGTGTCTAGCACATAAGTCATGCTGCTGTTGGGAATCAAAACGAGATCGATCAAGCCCTGGGTTGTGAGTGTGCCCTTGGTATAGAGTGCTTCCATGGCACTGAATTCGTTCACGCTTAATTCTGTATCCTCTAGGGATAGTTTCACGTGTTTAACCAGGTGTCCATATACTTTAAAAATAATGATGAGGCTCTTTAGATCTCTTGCCATTTATATCTCCTATTTCTGTCTCGACAAAGTTGTCTTTATTGTCCCCAGTTCGGTGGATATTCCTTAGGGAACTCTTTTGTACTACGTACAGTATCGAAGTGTTTGACCACAGAGTCAACATACTCGCGATGCTTTTTATACGCAGGTGGAAGACTTAAGGTTTCACCTAAGATCTCGTAGTCTTCATCTTCGTCAATGAAGCCAGGACCATCTGTAGCAAGCTCGAATAAGATGTTCGGGTACATGCGGATGTAGATGGATTGGAAGAAGTGTCTCTCTACGAATCCGGAGTTTGGTAAGCCTAGAGTTTTGAAGTATTCGCCCCAAGCGTCTAGCTCTGCTCGATCTTTCACTCTGAAGGCTACGTGGTGGACGCCGCCATAACCTTGACGGGCAACACCTGTATCAGCTTCATATTCAACAATGACACTGGCACCGTTACCGCCTGGACCTGTCTCATACAAGGTGAAACGATCTTCTGTCTTAGACTTCGTCATCTGCAGCACTCGAACTAAGATGGTGTCCATCATGTCGAGGTCGCTTACTCGAAGGAAGATTGGACCTAAACCATAGATGGCAAACTCATCCGGTACCGGACCTTTATGCCAGGCTTCACCTGGAGCAACGCCTTGGTCTTTCTCGTCTGAGAATAGAGCATAGCGCTGGCCATCGAAGTCTTCAAAGTATAAGACCTTGTGTCCGAAGTGGACTTGTACTGGATCGTGCTTTACGTCATAGTGATCGAAGCGTTGTAGCCAATAGTCAATGGCTTTATCGGATGGTACTCTAAGTCCCGTGCGAGAGATGTCATCTGTACCACGTTTGTGCTTTGCAACACCTGCGAAGTCAAAGAAGGTCATATCTGTACCAGCATTTCCTCTGTCATCTGCGAAGAATAAGTGGTAGGTGTTGATGTCGTCTTGGTTGACGGTCTTCTTGACGAGGCGCATGCCAAGTATGTTGGTGAAGAAGTCATAGATCTTAGGGGCTGAGCTGGATATTGCTGTGACGTGGTGGATGCCACCGAAGGGGGTTGGGCTGTTCATGTTTATCTCCTCTAAATTGCTTTATTTCATGCTGACGAATTGCTTTCGCAAGTCGGTTAATTTTGCTTTTTCTTCAGCGCTTAATTGGCCTGAGCCTTCTTTGTCGCTGTACGTTTGTATTTCTGCTCTGATTTTGGCTCTTTTTTGGACAAGGTCGTACTCGTAGCGGTTTCTGTAGGTGTAGTGTCCCAGGGCTTTTACTTCACGGACTTCAACGGGCATGATGTCCTCTAGAATGTCGTCTTTGATGTCCTCAAAGTGTGGAGGGACTAAGAAGGTCTTACCTAGGTTGTCTAAGTCTTCATCAATTAAGACGCCAGGTCCTTCTGTAGCAAGTTCAATCAAGATGCCACCTTTCTCTCTGAAGTAGATCGATCTGAAGTATTTACGGTTCTTGACTTCAGTTGGCTTGAAGCCTGCTGCTTCTAGTTTTGGTATCCATGCTTCTACTTCATCGTTCTTAACGGCT
This sequence comes from uncultured Oscillospiraceae bacterium, assembly GCA_964468675.1. Lineage (GTDB taxonomy): Bacteria > Bacillota > Clostridia > Saccharofermentanales > Fastidiosipilaceae > CAYXVJ01. The sequence continues at coordinate 2,931 of CAYXVJ010000093.1, read as the reverse complement.
AAGGCCACATGGTGGACTGAGCCTACACCGATGAGACCAACAGGCGGTGCATCTTTGGCAATCGAGATGGTGCCACCCAAACCGTTATGGATACGAAGCTTATATACATCGTCATCTTCGTTCTCTAGCTTGTAACCCAATAGATCAGTGAATAAGTTTAATGTCTTATCTGGGTTTCTAGAGAGTAGCCTTACACTCTCAATACCGATTATCTGCTGATCTCCGGATACTTGGTTGAATGACCACTTGTTCTCAGGACCTATGTCTTTTTCGATCATTTCGATATTTAAACCAACAGGATCTTTAAGGCGTAAGGTACCTTTCTCTTTATCTGGTATAGAGACGATCCCGTAGCTTGCTAAGCGATCGTTCCAGTAGGTCAATTGACCGGGCTTGATTGCATATTGTAAGACTTCAACTTGTCCGCCACCCATCTTGCCATCGGTAGAATCTTGCATTGGGAATGTTGTGGTCAAGCCACTTGTTCCGTCATGGTTACCGAAGTAGAAGTGGTAGGTGTAGCGATCGTCGAAGTTTAATGTTTGTTTCACGAGTCTTTGGCCGAGTACGCCTGCATTAAAATCAATGTTCTCTTGAGCGTGGCCTACAATAGATGACACGTGGTGAATCCCGTGTGTTCTAATATTTTTGTTCGTAGTATCCATCTGTTTCACTTGTATCAATCTCCTTGTTACTCTCTAACATGACTCCATGATATTACGAATTCAAAATATATGCCGAAACGATTGTTACGGTTTGGAAATGATTTTAACTTTACGGGGTAAATACAGTTCAAACGGATCAGTATGCTTATAATAGGGATGTATAGAGGAGGAGAGGGATGAAAAGGCAAAAGAAAAAGACAAAAGAGAAGAGCGGTTGTGTAACTATGTTCTTATGGTTCTTCTTCTTTCCGTTCATGTTCTATTTTAGAAAGAAGAAGCCCAAACCCAAACGTACATGGGTTGACCACTATGAGGAGTTCGATGCCTTCTTGAATGACTAAGCCCTTACCTCGTGAAGATCAAGTGATAACCCAAGGCTACGATCTCTCTTGCATAAGATTTTAAGGTGCTACTACTTCTAGACCTTGCAGCTATCCCTTCAATATGCTCCAAGCCTTGTAATTTGGCTGTTCGTTTGGAACGATAGAGATGGTAGTCGTTGGTGACCACTACGAAGCGTTTAGATTCGATCTCATCTTCGGTTAGATCTAGAAGATCTAAAGAGTATTTGAAGTTTTGGATGGTAGACGTGGATCTGTTCTCTACAAGTATATTAGTTTGACCTATTCCATTAGCTAAGAGGTAGCGCTCCATAACGATTGCTTCTGCTTCACCTTCATCAGATCCTTGACCACCGGTCACAATGACTGTTGTGTCTGGGCTTTTCTCCAGGTAAGTGATTGCTTCATCTAAGCGTTCTTGTAATTGCTTAGAGGGAACAGCAGGTGTAGATCTTGAAACTTTTGCGCCAAGTACGATGAGATAGTCTGCACCGGCATCTGCCTCATTACTGGTGGCAGATACAATCAAGCCAAAGGATACCAAGGCATACGCCACTAAGAGTATAAGGAATACGAGTGCCACTTGCTTGATTCTATTCATGTTTTGCCATCTTTTATTCATGCAACAAGTATATCTTATCTCGACTTATTTGATGCAGTTACAATAAGCAGATTCGTATATATATCTATACTCCACCACAAATATATCTACATATGCAAAAATAAGCATAAAACTTACTGAAATACGCCCAATAATGTGCTGTTATTAAGTTGAAAAGAATGTATAATGTATTCACGGGAGGGCAAAAACAATGGAGTGTTATGACAATTTTTCTACAAAAGCACAGATTGTCGATCGGGCCGTAAGTTTATTTCAAACCTTAAGCTACGACCATGTAACGGTTCAAGACATTTGTGACGCCTGTGACCTTAGCCGCAGCGCATTTTACTATCACTTTGGAACCAAGGAAGAAATCCTTGATTACTACTTCATCACTGTTAATCAGGGGGACATTAGCAGTATATTAGACGATGAAGAACTTGATTCACTCGATAAGTTCTATCTGATTTTTGAAATCTATCTGGATAGAACCATTGCAGCCACACCTAGAGTCTTCAGTCAGATTCTAAAGCGCAGCTTATCTCGCCAACGATCGATCTTCGATCCCAAACATACACCAATGCGTGAGATCTATACGGACTTACTCAAACGTGCACAAGAAGAGAACTTAATTGGAAACCGCTCAAATCCAGAAAAGCTAGTCAACGCAATTGTATACCTTGCCGATGGCATAGCCTATGTCTGGGCCATGAGTGACGGTGAACTAGACCTTATTGATGAACACAAGTACGCATTTCAATCGCTACTGCTGACGTAAAGCTTTTGAAAAATAGTTGAATACTAATCGCAAATATCCGCGATGCAACATAGATTGTCTTCTGAGTTGCTCGCGGATATTTGTGTTTATAAAGGTTTACCTACAGCAAATAGACATCCACTATTAGTCTTCCATATACAGATCTTAAACAGTAGCTATAAGGACTAGATCGACATATTGAAGTTATTTACATTCTCTAATTTCTAAGTACTATAGGCATGTGCAAGTTTCGTAATAAGTAAATCATCTACCCAAATGCCAGTGGTGCTTGAAAGCTAGTCTAAGCATTAGTAGTATAGTTATGCAAGGTATGTCCTGCATTCTTCCCCTACCATGTTGTAGGGTGAGGCCTAAAGACCGTTGCGAAATCGCCGCGGTTTTTGTATACCCTTCTTTTAAACCTATTACCATCAGCATCCACTTTGTTTCGAGGATTAAAGTCGTCTTTTCAGGTGCTTGTTCGTATGATTTAGTCAACTTGATCGAGATTCCTTGATATCTTGTCTGATAAACACTTGCTTAAATTGACAAGTGGAAGCTCCTATT
>CAYXVJ010000092.1:0-9417 GCA_964468675.1 uncultured Oscillospiraceae bacterium | reverse complement strand
CCATAAACCGTCTCGGCATTCGTGATCCAAGAAGTGTTTACGCGTCGAGAAGCATGTGAGGTATGAATATGAAAGCAGATTTACATCCTAAATACGAAACCGTTGTCGTTAAGTGCGCCTGCGGTGAAACCTTTGAAACACGTTCGACAACATCGAACATCAACTTAGATATTTGCTCTAAGTGTCACCCGTTCTTTACTGGTAGACAAAAACTCATTGACACGGGTGGACGCGTCGATAAGTTCAAGAGAAGAATGTCAGGTAAATAAGCAGTGTAGAGGGAAGAGCAATCTTCCCTTTTTCAATGATGTCTAAAGATGATGGATCAAACCTTATTTGAACTCAAAAAGAATCTAATGCAAAAGTTTAAGCCCTTAAGTGATCACCCAAGTGATCTAGTGCGTGAGCTTTTGTCTTTTTATATGCAAAAATCACCAAGTGAGCTTCTAGCATTAAGGCCTGATATGATTATCGATAGAGCTTTATTAGAAGTGATTCATCAAGCAAGTGATAGGCTAACTATAGGTGAGCCTTTAGCCTATGTCATCGGAGAAGCTTGGTTTTTTGAAAGGCGCTTTCTTGTAGGCCAAGGAGTACTGATTCCTCGGCCTGATACAGAAGTATTAGTAGAAAGAGCTCTTGAAATCATAGACGAAGATGATGTAGATAGGATCTTAGAATGTGCAACAGGTAGTGCATGCATATCAATTAGTATTCTAGATACCATTAGACAAAGGCAAGATGGGACATTAATATTACAGGTGCTTGCGACTGAAATTTCAGATCAAGCGATACAATATGCATCCTTAAATCGAGCTCATTATGGTCTAGAGGATCAGCTTGCTATTGAAAAATGTGATTTGTTTCCAGATACAAATTTGAAGTTTGATCTCTTGCTTTCAAATCCGCCCTATATCGATCAAGAAGATATGGAAGCACTAGATCCTAGTGTTAAATATTTTGAACCTAGTCTTGCTTTAGCAGGCGGAGCAGATGGTCTTGATTTTTATTGGCGCATCTATAAAGAAGCCAAGGCTTATTTGAAGCCAGGTGCAAGGCTTTTGTGTGAACATGGCTATCAGCAAGCAGATTCTATTCAAGCTATAATTGAGGCTGTGGGTGGATATCGTGACATCGTCTTACATAAAGACTATGCTGGCCGTCCACGGGTTATGGAATGTAGATATATTGAGGAGCGTGAAGATTAAAGATGAGTGGACCTTTTCACTTATATCCTTTTGAAGAAGGGATGAACATACAAATGAAGAAGACTCACCCATGCGGCGGAGACACATGGACCATTCTGCGTATCGGAGCAGATGCGAAGTTACAGTGCGATACTTGTGGCCGCTATTTAATGTTGCAAAGAAAAAAACTAGAGCAATCTACAAAACTTGTCTTACCAGCTCCTGGTCATCTCTAGCTAACCTATTTCATTGTTTAGATAATAAATTTGATTCACTTACATGAAATGAGGATTGCACAGATGGATGCACGTTTACTACAAATTATCAATCGCTTCGAAGAAATAGAAGCTAAATTACAAGATCCAGATATTTTTTCGGATACTGGTGAATATACAAAACTTGTTAAGGAGCACGCATCACTACAAGAAGTGACTGCTTCTTGTAAGCATGTCTTAAATTTAGAAGAAGAATTAAAAGAAGCCTTAATGATGCGCGATGAAGGCGGCCTTGATTCAGAAATGGAAGAGATGGTCCAAGATGAAATCGAAAGGCTTGAAACAGAACTTGAGACTGAAAAGGAAGCTCTAGCATGGCATCTAAGGCCTAAGGATCCCAATGACGATAAGAACGTTGTTATGGAGATTAGAGGCGGTGTAGGTGGCGAAGAAGCAGCCTTATTTGCTCAAGAACTCTACAGCATGTATCGCTCTTTTTGTGATTCAAAAGGCTTTGATTGTGAAATAATTGATATCAATGAAACAGAGCTAGGTGGTATCAAAGAAGTTATATTTATGGTCCATGGTCACGGAGCTTACAGTCAATTGAAATATGAGGCTGGTGGACATCGTGTACAGCGTGTACCTGTAACCGAGTCTGGTGGACGTATTCATACATCAGCAGTTACTGTTGCCGTCATGCCTGAAGCAGAAGAAGTAGATATTGACATTGATCCTAAAGACTTACGTATTGATACCTATCGTGCGTCAGGTGCAGGTGGACAGCACGTCAATAAGACGAGCTCTGCAATTCGTATCACCCACATCCCGACAGGTGTTGTAGTCACGTGTCAAGATGAGCGCTCCCAGCATAAGAATAGAGATAAAGCGATGCGTGTACTTCGTAGCCGTCTTTATGATATGCAACAAGAAGCATTAGAAGATTCCGTCTCTTCTGAGCGTAAACTTCAAGTAGGTTCCGGTGATAGAAGCTCTAGAATCAGAACATATAACTACCCACAAGATCGTGTCACAGACCATAGAATTGGCTTATCTGTTTATAAGCTAGATGAGATCTTAGCAGGTGGCTTGGAACACATGGTTGAGCCTTTGATTCAAGCAGAGCGTGCAGATCAATTGGGCCAGGGTGGAGATGAGGACATTGACTAAGCGTATGGAGACAAGATTCATACAAGTGGATAGTAGCTTTGATGAAGAACGCTTGATTGAAGCATTAAAGCCTGCAGCAAAATTGTTAAGGGAAGGTGGACTTGTCGCATTCCCAACAGAGACGGTCTACGGACTTGGTGCTAACGCTTTATCGATAGATGCCGTCAAAAAAGTGTATGAGGCAAAGGGAAGACCCTCTGACAACCCTATGATCGTGCACGTCCACGATTGCGCGCAGATTCCTCAATTGGTGCGTTCATGGCCTAAAGTCGCAGACGTCTTATTAAAGGCTTTCATGCCTGGGCCACTGACCTTGGTTTTAGAAAAATCAGATCTTGTATCCTCTGTTGTGAGTGGTGGTCTAGATACCATCGGTATCCGTATGCCAGACCACAAGGTTGCTTTAAACTTGATCAAGCTTGCAGGTGTACCAATAGCTGCCCCATCTGCAAATCGCTCGGGTAGGCCTAGCCCGACACTAGCTAGTCATGTCATTGAAGATTTAGATGGAAGAGTTGACTGTATCATTGATGGGGGACAAAGTGATGTGGGTTTAGAATCTACAGTACTTGATCTTACAAATCCTCAAAGACCTTGCATATTAAGGCCAGGGAAAGTCACAAGGGAACAATTGCTATCTGTTCTAGGTGATATGGTCATTGCTGTAGATCTTGCAAAGACAGATGAAGTAGAAAAACCGAAGTCTCCGGGCATGAAATACAAACACTATGCGCCTAAAGCACCAGTGTACCTACTAGAAGGCGATGTTCGGGCTGCTTGGCAGCAAGTGGCAGAGGAACTCTCTTCGAAGAAGCTGGGTTTATATGCCAGTTTACAATTAAAAGCCATGATATCGACTCTAGATATATACAAAACTAAGTTTTATCCATCCCATATGACTATGGATGCTGCTGCCCATGATTTGTTTCTGGTTTTGCGAGACTTTGACCATGCAGGTTGTGAAGCCATCGTTGTTGAAGCCTTACCTGCCCATGAATTAGGTGTTGCATTTATGAATCGTGTTCTAAAAGCTGCATCTTATATTGCAGATGGTAGAGAAATAAAAGCTATAAAGAGGTAAAGCTAATGAACATACTCTTTGTTTGTACTGGTAATACATGTAGAAGCCCGATGGCTGCCTATTTGATGAGGAAGATCCTTGACGATCGAGATCTACTCAAAGAAGTAAACGTTTCATCTGCAGGTCTTGGTGCTTTTGACGGAGATGAGATCGCACATCACGCTGGTGATGTTTTAAAAGATCTTTATGATATAGATGCTAGTAGCCACCGCTCAAGTCAAGTCACATCCTTAAAGCTTGAAGCACAAGATTTGATTTTGACCATGACTAGTAGCCATGCAAAGCAGATTAAAGATGCGCTACCCTCTGTAAAGATGCGTGTCATGACGCTTGTTGAAGCTGCAATTTTGGCTAAAGAGTTTTTGGATCGACTAAACGAAGGTGAAGAGGCAAGCCGAGCTATTTATGCCGATTTAAATAATGGCGATATTAAAGATCCATTTGGACAAACAAGAGCGGTATACGAGAAGACTGCTAAAGACCTCGAGATGTACTTGAACTTGATTGCAAACTATATTGAAGTACAGCTTAGGAATAATTAAACATAAGCCTAAATTAAAATCGTAGGCATATATAAGAAGTGAAAAAATGGAAATAGAAACAATCGTTTATGAATTGACATAATGAACTTTGTTTGTTACTATTTGCAATGCTGATTTTCTTATTGAATCAGTGATATTTTCCTCACTCTATTCTAAGAAGTAGAGTCGATGAGTCCATGAGGAGGTGAATTTGTGACTAGAAAATATGAAATGGTTTATGTGCTTGCCCCCACTTTAGGTGAAGAAGACTTGGCTACTGCAAACGAGCGTGTTTCTACTATCGTTAACGGTAGTGGTACTGTTGAGTCGGTTGAGGCATGGGGTCGTAAACGTCTCGCATACGAGATCGAAGATCATAAGGAAGGTTTCTACCATGTGATGCATTTCAATTCGGATGCCGAAGGTCCAAAGGAAATCGATCGTTTGATGAAAATCAATGACGATGTACTGCGTTACCTAGTCGTTCGCGTTGAAGAGTAAACAAGAGAAATCACATGAGGTCGATACGGTAGACCGGGAAGGAATAAAGCATGAATAAGGCAATATTGATGGGACGACTGACAAGAGATCCAGAACTGCGTAGTACGCAAAGTGGTATTTCTGTAGTCAGATTCACCTTAGCAGTAGACAGACGATTCAAGAACCAAAGCGGTGAGCGTGAGGCTGATTTTGTCAGCTGTGTCGCTTGGCGCCAGACAGCAGAATTCATTGCGAAGTATTTCAACAAGGGTGCCAAGTTAGCGATTGTCGGATCTATCCAGACCGGCAGCTACGAGCGAGATGGGCAAACAGTGTACACAACTGATGTTGTGGCTGACGAAGCTTATTTCGTTGAGAGCCGTCGCCAATCTGAGGGTGGCTATGACAACTACGGTCAAAATGAACAACGTTCATATAACGAACCACGTCATACTCAAGAACCAAGTCGTTTCAACGACTCGTTTACCCCTGGACCCAGTGACGATACATCACTGCCTTTCGACCTATAGTATTGAATTGAGAGGAGTGCAAAACCATGGCTGATAACAGAAGTCAAGGACGTCGCCCAATGCGTCGTGGTAAGCGTAAGGTCTGTCAGTTTTGTGCAGATAAAGTAGAATTCATTGATTACAAGGATTCTGCAAGACTGCGTAAGATGATTGCGGAGAGTGGTAAAATTTTACCAAAACGCATGACAGGTACCTGTGCTAAGCATCAGCGTGAGCTGACCACAGCGATTAAGCGTGCCCGTTACCTAGCCTTACTGCCATACACTGGTGAGTAAGTAAACTAGAGATTAGAATAAAATTTAGCGGTGATCTAAGATTGCCGCTTTTTTTATGGGTACAATTGCTTGACAGCAATGCTACCTCATCTATAATTGAGCTAGATTGAGCTTAGAGAAAATGAGGTGCATATGAAGAAAACTCGTTTGTACGATGAGCACATCCGCCTCGGCGGAAAGATGGTTGATTTCGGTGGATTCTTATTGCCCGTGCAATATAAGAGCATCACAGAAGAACACCATGCAGTTAGAACTAAAGCAGGATTATTTGATGTATCCCATATGGGTGAGTTCTTCGTAGAAGGACAAGATGCATTAGACTTCTTGCAACATATTCTTAGTAATGACATTAGTAAATTGGAAGCGGGACGTGCGATGTACGCCGTCATGTGTAATGAAGACGGCGGTATATTAGATGATCTTTTAACCTATATGCTGGACGTTGATCGTTACATGATCGTTCCTAACGCAGGCAACATACAAAAAGACTATGACTGGATGCAAGAACAAATTAAAGCATTCCCAAATGCCACATTAAGCGATCGTTCTGATCAGATTGCGTTATTTGCATTGCAAGGCCCCAAAGCCAAAGCATATCTCGAAAAATTAGTTGATCCTGAAATACTAGCTAACTTACGTTTTTATCGTTTCCAAGACAAAGTGAATATAGGTGGCATCTCTTGCCTCTTGTCAAGAACAGGCTATACAGGTGAAGATGGTTTTGAGCTTTATCATGAAGTTGAAGACTCAAATGAGCTTTGGACAAAACTCATGGCATTAGATCTAGATGGTGAATTTATCGTAGCTGCAGGTTTAGGTGCTAGAGATTCTCTTCGCATGGAAGCTGGCTTGCTGCTCTATGGTAATGAAATGACTGAAGCCATAAACCCTTTAGAGCTCTCAATGGACCGTTTTGTAAAATTAGATAAAGCATCCTTTATCGGCAAAGCAGCATTAGAAAATATTAAAGATACTGGCCCCAAACGTCGCTTAATTGGCCTTAAAACCACGGGTAAAGGGATCCCACGTAGTGGTTATACGGTCTTGAAAGATGAACAGGAGATTGGCACGCTAACTAGTGGTGGTCTTGCACCAAGTTTAGGCTATCCAGTAGCCATGGCATTGGTGGATGATGTTGAACTCAAAATAGGTGATACCGTTTTGGTTGCCATTAGAAACCGTACAATCGAACATGAAGTTTGTGAGATTCCGTTTTACAAGCGCCCTAAAGCATAAAATATTTAAAATAGAATCAAAGGAGAATTTACTATGACAAAGAAGTATTACACGAAAGACCATGAGTGGCTGGAAGTTGAAGGTGACACCGTTAAGCTTGGTATCACTGTATACGCTCAAAGCAACTTAGGTGACATTGTTTTTGTTGAACTGCCAGAAGTGGGCGACCGCTTTGATGCCGGGGAAGTCATTTGTGGTGTTGAGTCTGTTAAGACCGCTGCAGATATCTTTGCACCAGTTGAGCTTGAGATTACAGCTGTGAATGATGCATTGGATGCAAGTCCAGAGCTCATCAATGAAGATGCAGAAGCCGCTTGGATTTGTGAAGCAAAGCTTAGCGATCCGGCAGAATTAGACGATCTCCTAGATGAGGCAGCTTACAGAGACTTTATCGCCGATATCGAATAATGAAGAGGTAAGATATGACAAGATACATCCCGCATACGACAGAGGACGAAAAGACAATGCTAGCCAGAATTGGCATGACCGATATGGCAAAGCTCTTTTCAGAAATACCTGCTGATCTGCTGCTGGACGAAGAGCCGGACTTAGGTCCGGCTCTTTCGGAATGGGAGCTTAGACGGTATTTTAAGACGCTTGCAGATCAAAACATTGCAGGCGATGAGGCTGCAATATTCCTGGGAGCAGGCAGTTACGACCATTATGTTCCAGCTGCTGTGACCGCACTGTCTAGTCGTGCAGAATTTTCAACTGCTTATACACCGTATCAAGCAGAAATCTCTCAAGGTACACTCCAAGCAATATTTGAGTTCCAGACCTATATCTGTCAATTGACGGGTATGGATGTGAGTAATGCTTCGATGTACGATGGAGCCATGTCTCTTGCTGAAGCTGTATTGATGGCTCGTGCACAAACAAGACGCGACCATGTATTAATCGCTGGAAATATACATCCGCACTACCAAGAAGTAATCAAGACCTATTCTCAAGCACATGGTATTAAGCTTGAGATCGTAGACTTCGATCCAAAAACCGGCAGCCTTGATCTAGAGGCCACTAAAGCATTGATTCAAAAGGATACTGCAGCACTCGTGATACAAACACCAAGTTTTCATGGTGTAGTAGAAGAGAAGATCGAAGCATTGGCAGATGCCTTGCATGAGAATAAGTCCTTGCTGATCGTAAGCTTTGACCCAATTGCAGCAGGTCTATATAAAACGCCAGGAGCTTTAGGTGCAGATATTGTCACCGGTGAAGGTCAAAGTTTAGGTCAAAAATTAAACTTTGGTGGACCATACCTTGGCTTCATTGCTGTGACGGATAAATTGATGAGAAGACTACCAGGTCGTATTGTGGGCTTAACAGACGATAAAGACGGCAATGCTGCTTATGTCCTTACGTTACAAGCTCGTGAACAACACATTAGACGCGATAAGGCAACATCCAACATTTGTACGAATCAAGGCCTAAACGCCTTACAAGCTGTGATCTATCTAGGCTTTATGGGTGAGACTGGACTTAGTGAAGTGGCTAAGCAGTCTTATAACAAGGCGCATTATTTACACGATCAGCTTATACGGTCTGGCGCGTTTACTAAGCGTTATGAAGGTGCTTTCTTTAAAGAGTTTTCACTCACGTTTAATGGGGATTTAGATCAGCTCGATAAAGCATTAGAAGATGTAGGCATTATTGGTGGATTGCGTCTCTCTCGTGTTGGTGAAGAAGAGAATGCATACTTGATTGCGGTCACTGAAAAGCGCAGTAGAGAAGAACTTGACCGCTTTGTTGATGTAGCTAATAAAGTCTTTCAAGCAAGTAGTGGAGGTTTAGCATGAGATTAAAAGCAGAACCGTTGATTTTCGATTTGGGTCAAGAAGGGCGCCAAGCTTGGAGCTTCCCAGACTTAGATTGCCCTGATGTAACAAGCGAGATTCCATCTGATGTTAAAAAAGAATCCGTACTCGGTTTACCTTCTTTAAGTGAATTGGATGTCGTTAGGCATTTTACTGCTCTATCGCAAAGAAATTACTGCATTGATGGTGGTTTTTATCCTTTGGGCTCATGTACGATGAAGTACAATCCCAAGATCAATGAAGTCGTAGCATCGATGAGTGGTTTTTCAAACTTGCATCCCTTGCAAGAAGAGCGTCAATCCCAGGGCGCTTTGGCAGTCTTTGCAGAATTAGAAGAACACCTTTCAGCCTTAACCGGCTTTGATCGCTTTAGCTTCCAGTCATCAGCTGGTGCACAAGGTGAGCTAGTGGGCTTACTCGTTATACGCCAATACCACCTTAAGCGTGGTGATGAGCAGAGGACGAAAATTTTAGTTCCTGACTCCGCTCATGGCACAAACCCAGCGTCGGCTACGAGTGCAGGCTTCGATACCGTTGAGATCAAGTCTGATCAATACGGTAATATGGACATAGAGAAGCTAAAAGAAGCGCTCGATAAGCTAGGTGATGAGGTAGCCGGTTTAATGCTGACTAACCCGAATACCTTGGGTTTATTTGAGACAAACATAACTGAAATTGCAGACTTGGTGCACGATGCTGGCGGGCTGTTGTATTACGATGGTGCGAACGCCAATGCTATTGTGGGGCTGTGTCGTCCTGGTGATATGGGCTTTGATGTGTGTCATTTGAATTTACATAAGACCTTTTCAACGCCTCACGGTGGTGGAGGGCCTGGTAGTGGACCTGTTGGTGTGAAAGACTTCTTGGCACCATACTTGCCAAAACCGATGGTCGTTAAAAAAGAAGAT
>CAYXVJ010000091.1:7455-9419 GCA_964468675.1 uncultured Oscillospiraceae bacterium | reverse complement strand
AAGAAGAATTCAAGATTGCTTAAGATGTCGTTATCACTAAATGTTTGACTTCCTAAGATCACTTCTGGTAACTCTTGACTATTAAGCATAATTGCTTTTTGCTCACCCCAGTCATTTAATGACTGAACTTGCCATTCTGGTACAACATTGGTGTCATTTTCCAAATCGATTAGCCATTGATTCTGAGCAAACGAGTCACCCATGCTACCCCAACGCGTGGTTAAAACAGTAATCGTTACTGGCTCATCAACAATGGGTAAGCCTTCCTTATTAAAATTGATATCTGAACCCGGATTTGTCTCATCACCCTTTGTAGAGTCACTTGTATTAGGGTTCGTCTGATCGTCTTGACTTGGAGTATTCTCACCACCACAAGCAGCTAATGTTACTACTAGTGAGAGCGTTGCCAATACTAGTGACAAGCGCTGTAGTCTCCTTCTGTTAAACATACCTCTTTCCTCCGTGTGTTCTATTTATTTGACCTTAACCTTTGACGGCTCCGATCATGACACCTTGGTTAAAATACTTCTGAACGAACGGATAAAACATCATAATCGGAGCTGTCGATATAATGATGACCGAGAAACGCATGAGCGCAGCCTGCCTTAAGGCAATTTGTGCGGCTTCTCCAGTGCCTAGAGCACTTTGGATATTGTTCGTAATCAGAATGTCACGCAAAATCAATTGCAGCGGATATAAGTTCTTGTTTTGCAAATAAATCAATGCATTAAAATATGAGTTCCAATGTCCAACAGCTGTCCATAAGGCAATAACAGCAATGACCGCTTTAGAGAGAGGCATGGCTATCGAAAAGAAGAATTGCAGGTTACCACAACCATCAATATCAGCTGCATCTCTAAGGTCTGCAGAAAAGCTTGTGTTATAGAAGGTTCTCGCAACAATGATGTTATATACAGAGACCGAAAACGGAAGCACCATGACCCATATTGTATTATCTAGATGAAAATCCTTAACCGTTAGGTAAGTAGGAATCAAGCCACCATTAAAGAACATCGTAAAGATGAAGAACAAGTTGAAAAACCGTCGTCCTACAAGGTCAGAGCGTGACAAAGCATACGCAGCTGGAATATTGACCACTAGGCCAATCAAGGTACCGAGGGAAGTGTAGAATAATGTATTTCTATAACCTATCCATATATCATTGTGTTTCAATAACTCCCTATAGCCATCCAAAGTAAAACCTACTGGCAATAACCACATCTGACCGTTGGTTACGGCATATGGATCACTGATCGATGCAATGACAATAAAGTATAGCGGGTACAATACAATAAGCAAGAAAATACCTGATAAACCATAGGCTACTATATTAAAACTGTGATCTGATTGCTTCATCCTTAGCTTATTCCTTACCATAGACTATTCTCACTTACTCGTTTTGCCACAGCATTAACTGAGACAAGCAATATAAAATTAACCACAGTATTAAACATATTAATGGCTGCAGAGTAGCTATATTGAGTGCTCAAAATACCCATCTTATATACATAGGTTGAAATGACTTCGCTGCCTTTTAAATTCAAATCATTTTGCATCAGATAGACTTTCTCAAAACCTAAGCCCATTAAATTACCGATACGTAAGATCAGGAGTATGACCGCTGTTGGCAGTACAGTAGCTAAATCGATATAACGTATTTTCTGCCAACGTGATGCACCGTCTACAGTAGCGGCTTCATACAATGAGGGATCTACACTAGATAGCGCTGCAACATAGATGATGCTATCCCAACCTAAGTGTTGCCATATATCCGACCACACATATACACTATAAAATGCAGTTGAACTTGCCATAAGATTCGGTGCTTCACGACCAAACAAACGATAGATATGACCGATGAGACCACTTCCAGGTGATAAGAAAATTAGTAATATACCAACCATGACAACTGTTGAAATAAAATGTGGCATAGAGGTTGGTAAGGATGTAACCATAAATGATCT
>CAYXVJ010000091.1:0-7445 GCA_964468675.1 uncultured Oscillospiraceae bacterium | reverse complement strand
GAAATGAAGTGTGGCATATAGGTGACTGTTTGAAAAAACTTCTTGTATTTTCTAGCTTGCATTTGATTCACAATCAATGCCATAAATATGGGTAAAGGAAAACCTGCAACAGCTGAATAAATATTAATAATTAATGTATTCGTGATTGTGTTTTCAAATTGAAAGGATTTCCAGAAACGAAGAAAATATTTATACCATGGATCTGACCAAGGGCTTCCCCAGATTCCAGTACTTGGCTTGTAATCTTTAAAAGCCATTAGCACGCCATACATTGGTCGATAAGCAAAAATCAAAGTCAATGTGAATGCTGGCAGCAGCAATAAATAGAGACCCCAATTCCGGGCGATTTTCTGTGCCAATGTAACGTGTTTGCGTTTTCCTAGTTCAGAATCCATCTTTTCGCCTTTCCAGTTAACAACTTCTAGTGGTAACGTTAACCCTTCATTACAGCTACACAATACAATTTAAATGCTAGACTTGTCAACAACATTCACTCAATATTGTCTAACACTCCAGTATTGTCACGGTTTATTTGTGCACTCTGCCATTCAAAAGTTTACAATTATGGGTTAACGCTAACAGCGAAATGTGTTAGAATGAATTTAATAGAAATTAGAATTATAAGGAGTATTAAATATGGTTACAATGAAGGATATTGCCAAAGAGCTTGGAGTTAGTGTAATGACTGTATCCCGCGTTGTGAATGGTCAATACTCTAAAGTCTCCGAAGATAACATCATTAAAGTAAAAGAGCTAATTAAAAAGTACAATTATGTCCCTAACTCAACTGCAAGAAGCCTGTCTTCCAACAGTTCAAGAATAGCTTCTTTAGTTATCAGAGGAACAGGAAATGTGCTTACCAATCCATACAATGCTGAGTTGGCGGGCTATATTGCAGACCTTGTCCAGCAACACGATTATTATTTAATGATTCACGTCATAGATAAATACGATGACTTAACTACACGCTTGAGAGCATGGAATTCAGAAGGTGCCATTTTCATCGGAGCATTCGACGATGAGATCCGCCAGATTATGTATGATAACAGAATTCCATTAATATTTACGGATAGTTACACAAGTGTAAGACAGGTCAACAACATTGGGATAGACGATTATAAAGGTGGCGAGCTCGCTGCCAAACATTTTATTGAAAATGGTCATCAATCATTTGCATTCGTAGGTGGTGCATTCAGATCTAACGTAGTTCAAAATAGACTAGAAGGATTTAAAGCCGAGATTAACAGATCAGGTTTTGATTCTAAAGATATACTAATTATTGAATACGAAGATCCAATGAGCACTGTTGCAAAGCAAATATGCCATCACAAAACGCCAATCTCTGCTGTTTTTGTAACAGCGGATGTCATGGCGCGCGAATTAATGATCGAAGTGAATAAATTGGGATTTTCAATACCTGGTGATATTTCCTTTATTGGTTTCGATGATTTACCACTAAGTCAATATACGGTTCCTCCACTTACTACCATACGTCAAGATCTGGCTCGGAAAGCACGCAGTGCAACAGATGCACTGTTCCAGCAAATTGATGACTCTTCTCACCCTGCAGCAAATCTAGTTCTGGATGTTACTGTAGTAGAACGAGAATCAGTCAGATCCTTAGACAGGTAATTCAAATGTATTGAATACGTCATATCGTTTCTCTATTTAGCATTTTGTTCAATTAGAAAAGAGGAGGATTAAGCCCTCCTCTTTTCTAAGATCTGCTGATTCAATCAAAAGTGTAATTTCAAAGTCTATTCGATGCTAAATCGTTGGACGTAAGTTTTACCTGTAGCGATAACATAAGGTGTTTTTAATAGTGCGATGCCTGGGAGGTCTCCACCTACACCACATTGTAATGCATCAATGTGTAAATACACTTCATCTTGATAGGCTAGCTCATGGATATGCTGAGCCTCATCTAGTGCATCTTGAGAATAGTGATGCGCTGAGAAACCTAAGTGTTCTCCTGTCTCATCAGATACCTTAAAATCTGAGTGATAGTCGCTTGATACTTCAAACCAACGGACATCTGTGCGATTACCGTTCTCTTGAGGCCTCATGTAACGATGTTCAAGGTCTTTGATCTCTGCTCTATAAATCGATACATCCGCTCCTGTCTTACGATCACAATAGGTCTCATGAGGACCACGTCCATACCACTTCACATGCTTATAATTTGCTGCAAGCTTAGTCTCCATACCAATACGATAAGGTTGGATGTCTTTCGGTGTCACTGTATGTCCCACCTCCACACGACCATCAGGAGAGATGAGGTATTCAAGTAAGGTCTCCCCACTATGTAGCGGATGGGTATAACGATTAACAACTAAGATATTCTTATCTTCATCTGTAATCTCGCTAGAGATTAATTGCATTTCAGATCCTACATGACGAAGTTTAAAGCCTTCTAACATGCCTAAGAGGTTCTTTGGATCAAAACTTGCAAAACTCCTATCGTTATCAACCATGGCACGGTAGTAGTTTGGTTTTAGTGGCGCATCTAGTACGAGGCGACCTCTTATCTCTAGCTTATTGATGTAACCTGTAGCCTGATCGACTTCAACACAGATATTCTCGTTTTGGATTAAGTTACTACTGCCCTGTTTTACAACCTGAAGTGGATGTGCAGCTAAAGTAGTTTGTCTTTCTGCTTTCTTCTTCTCCTTTAACAGATGCTGATTACGAGCTACTTCATAGCCCCGCTTGGCCCATAAGCGATCTTCTTTTAATTCGAAGTTCAACTGAATAAAACATTCACCTTCTGGTAGATCAATCGTATCTATTGGTATTTGATACGCCATCTTACTTAAAGGAGCAAGATCTACATGCTCATCAAAACCTTGTGCGACTAAATCGCCTTCACATTCTATTCGCCATACTAGCCTCAATTCATTTAGCCTGGTGAATGCATAGCGGTTTTCGATCTCAATCTTGCCAGCTGCAATATCAATTGGATAGGTGATGATGTTTTGCATGACACGCCGTGCTTCATGTAAGGATGGCTGAGGACTACGATCTGCACCAATGACGCCATTGGCACAAAAATAGTAGTTACTCTCATCTTCGCCGAAGTCTCCACCATACAGCCACTGATCGCCTGTAGCTGTCTTCTTTCGAATCGACTGGTCGACAAAGTCCCAGATGAAGCCACCTGCAATGTTGTCATGCTTATAGAACACATCCCAATACTCTTTAAAGTTACCAAGGCTATTTTCCATCGCGTGTGAATACTCGCAAAGGATCGAAGGACGACCTTGAACGATGCTTCCATCGAGCATAAACATGGCACTGGCTAGTGGTGTTTGCTGGAAAAAATTACCGCCAATATCCAATTTGTCCGATTGAACGGTCTCTCCTTTAGCAAGCATATCCATAGCATTGGGTGGTAGATACATCTTAGAGAATACATCACTACACTCTAAACGAGGATCTCCTTCGTAGTGAACAGGCCTTGTAGGATCAAGATCCTTGGCTCTGTTATACATGTGCTCAAATGCTTCTCCATGACCAGATTCATTACCAAGAGACCACATGAAGACTGAAGCATGGTGACGATCCCTTAATATCATGCGGTCGAGGCGGTCTAATACAGGTGGGTAATACCTGGGGTTATTCCCTGGGAAGACATTATGAGCAATTGGCTCACCCATATCCCCTCCAGCCAATGCACTCATATCCATACGCATACCAATGCCGTGGGTCTCTAGATCACACTCATCCATGACATAAAGTCCATACTCATCACAAAGCTCATAGAAGTAAGGATCGTCAGGATAGTGTGCGGTACGAACAGCATTGAAATTATTCTGCTTCAATATCAAAACATCTTTCAAATACGTTTCCCTTGGCACTGCCCAGCCGTTATCTGGAGCAAAGTCATGACGGTTGGCACCCTTTAGCTTGACCTTCTGTCCATTGATGTAGAGGATACCTGCTTCAATCTTTACTTGCTTGATGCCATGTCTGACCGTCTTGTATTCAACAGCACCATGTTCATCTTCAATCTTAAGGATTAGATCATATAAATTAGGTTTTTCTGCAGACCATAAATCTGGATTCTTTATTATGCTTTGAACACAAATTACCTCTTCACTATTCGCTTGAAGTTTAACATCAGCCTGTCCAATATCATGGTTTATGCCATCTTTGTTTAAACTGGCAGTCACTTTTAAAGACGCGTCTAGATCCTTACGATTTTGTAGCTTCAACTCTAACTGTGTGGTTGCAGCATCAAATGTACCGTTTAACTCTGTCGTTAAATAAAAATCTTGAATTCTAGTTTTAGCTTCACTATACAGATAGACTTCACGGTATATACCGCTTAAAAACCACATATCCTGGTCTTCAAAGTAAGTACCATCACTATAGCGAAATACGACTGCTGTGATTAAGTTCTCACCTTCTTGCAAATAAGGTGTTAGGTAGAATTCAGCTGGAGTCATGGAGCCTTTTGAAAAGCCTACTTCAATACCATTAACGAATAATTGAAGTGCTGACTTCACTGCACCAAAAACAATATAGGTATCTCTGTTTTCCCAGCCAGCTGGAAGTGTAAAGGTCTTGCGGTAGATTCCTAGTTCATTTTGGGCATCGTCGATATCGGGTACCTTATCTAGATCAATACCAATCGCTTTAGGGTAAGATGCAGCAAGATAAACAGGTTTGCTATAGCCTTTTAGTTGCCAGACGGATGGGACTTCGATTGTATCCCATGTACTATCGTCTAAATCAAGATTTGTAAAATCGTCTGGGAAGGAATCTGTTCCATACTGATGGAAAAATTGCCAAGGACCATTTAAAGATCGCTTATATTCAGTCTGATTTTTAGTTAAGGCATCCTCTACTCTACTGTACGCTAAGGCCAAGTTATGGCCAGCTTCCTTGTTCTCATGGACAATATCAAAGTTATACCACTTCTTAGTGAACTTGCTCATACAATTCCTCCACTTCTTGAATAAAAATCGTGCACGTGCTAAAGTAAATTCGTATAAAACCTTACAACACACAGACCGCTTCCACTTGTTACTACTATACATAAAAAGGATAGGACCTTGCATTGTCCTGAACCGCTTAAAACGGCAAGATTAGTATCCAATTTAGACCTTAACGGGTCTTTCTAGACGAAAGAGGGTATAGATGTTTTTATTTCCAAGTCAGCCAAAGGATGACCCATTAGGCTACTTTATAAATCCAGGGATCAAGAACAATGAGGTGTGTAACAACTTTTCCATCCAGCAATCTGAAGATGGGATCGATAATTTCAGAAGCCTCAATGTCCCCTTCTGTATTAACATTATGGCGGGTGGCAGATACAGTACCAATCAGCTGATTTCCTTGACATCTATTAGCGATGATCAGCACTACTATGTTGAAAAAACAACGCAGATTGATGAAGCAAAAAAGCAATTGAGTGAAAGCATAGAGATGCACCACCACGACTATTTCGAGCTATCTTACGTCTTCGAAGGTGAAGTACAACAACACATCGAAAAGGGCGTGTTTAACTACACTAAAGGGACAGCTTGTTTAATGAATCGCAACACCTGGCACTATGAAGAATTAGGTGAGAGTTTCTTTCTCGTCTTTTTATGCATCTCAAAAGATTTCATCCGAGACAGCTTGAGATTTTATGACATAGACGAAAGCAACGAAAGCGTTGTGTATAAATTCTTGACGAGTAACCTCGAAGAGCAAGCCCAATACCAAAAAGACTATTTAGAATTTGTGCCGAAGAAAGGCAAAATGGATGGACCTGATCTCATTACGAAGACACTAGAAGAACTGACAAAAGAATTGATGCTCAAGCAACCAGGACACAGCCACATGGTCTTAGGTTTACTGTCAAGGATATTAGCTTACCTTCAAGACCCTACACTTTATGACTGTAGCCACATCAAGCTTGATTCGTCTGCTGAAGCCTACTTATTCAATAAGGTAGCAAGATTGATGGAGCACAGTGACAGCAGAGTATCACGGGCAGAACTCTCTGAAACATTAAATTACAGCAGTGACTATATCAATCGGATTGTTAAAAAATATACGGGTAAGAGCATTTCTGAATACAATCAGATGATTTGCATCAAGAAGGCTGAGGCTATGCTTGTGGAAACAAGTGATGCGATTACGAGCATAATCTCTAGCTTAGGCTTTGAGAACAGGACCTATTTTTACAAGTTATTTGATCGTAAACACGGTATGACGCCACTCGAATATAGAAATAAGCATAAAAGTGCAGTCCATATGGTTTAAGGCTTGAATCATAGGAATCATTACCATTAGTCGCTAGAGGATACTGTTTTCCAAGGAGCTGACGATCTAGGTCAATGAAAGCAGGCACAATCTTCATTAAGATGATTTATAAGATGAATGTTATGTGCAGTAAAACGCGAGCACGAATTTAGTTCATATCATCTTGAATGGAGGAGTGCACGATGGAAGCAAATAAGACATTGTCTAGAGTTGTCGAATCCGATCAAGTCACAAGGGGTCAAATGACCGCACATGCCTTAGCAGGTGTTGGCCAAAACTTGGTGTTTGGCTTATGGAGTAGCTACATGCTCGTATTCTATACGGACGTGTTTGGCATAACTGCAGCGGCTGCCGGTATGATCATGCTGATCGCTAGAATATTCGATGCAATAAACGATCCTTTATCTGGGATTATCACGGATAGGACAAGAACAAAATGGGGACGCTATCGACCATGGTTCTTATTCATATCTCTGCCAATTGTCATCTTAATTGTACTTTGCTTTAGTACGCCAAACATTGGCACGACTGCCAAAGTCGCCTATGCCGCCATTACATACATATTAATGAGTACAGCCTTCGACTTTGTCGATGTACCCTATTGGACCTTGCCTGCAGCCATGACGAAGGATATCGATAAGCGCACTCGTATCTATGGCAATGCAAGAATATTTACAACAGCAGCTTCTGTTATCGTCGGCATCATCGCACTGCCTTTAGTGGATTCATTAGGTGGTGGCGATCAAAAGCGTGGCTTCTTCTTACTTGCCCTAATCTTAGGCATCGCAGCAGCACTACTCTACCTTGTTGGCTTTGTCTTCATTAGAGAGCATGTTGCCCCACCACCTAGCGAGAATTTCAAACTAAGTGAGATCATCAAGGCGATCACCTTAAATAAGCCTCTCTTACTCATTATGCTATCTATGACGCTTGCTTTTAGTATGAGCTTTATCAGAAGCAATTTACTTGTCTTCTACGTGCAGTACAATCTAAATGCAAGAGAATTAGTCCCTCTCTTCAATATGCTTGT
The DNA here is from genome assembly GCA_964468675.1 of uncultured Oscillospiraceae bacterium. Classification (GTDB taxonomy): domain Bacteria; phylum Bacillota; class Clostridia; order Saccharofermentanales; family Fastidiosipilaceae; genus CAYXVJ01. The sequence continues at coordinate 160 of CAYXVJ010000091.1, read as the reverse complement.
CCTACCAAGCATTATTCTCGGTGGCATCTTAGCACCAGTCATCGCTAAGAAATTTGGTCAAAAGAACACTTATATGGCGGCTTGCTTAATTACAGCAATTGTAAACATCATTATGTTCTTTGTAGGCTACAGCAACCTTACCCTCGTCATTATCCTCTTC
>CAYXVJ010000090.1:0-9627 GCA_964468675.1 uncultured Oscillospiraceae bacterium | reverse complement strand
TGGTATTGATAGCCCTGTCGCCGCCTATATGATGGCAGGTCGCGGCATCGAATTAGAAGCCATCTATTTCCATACCTTCCCATACACCAGTGACCGCGCTAAAGAAAAGGTCATCGATTTAGCAAGATTGGTCGCTCAATACAGCGGTCCGATTAAGCTTCACGTGGTTGATTTTACCGATATCCAGATGGAATTAAGAGCAAAGTGCCCAGACGATATGATGACGATAGTGATGCGCAGAATGATGTATCGTATTGCTGAAGAGTTCGCTGCAAAACGCGGATGTACAGCTTTGATTACTGGTGAGAGCTTAGGTCAGGTGGCCAGTCAAACAACTGAAGCCTTAGCTTGTACAGATGCTGTCACTACGTTACCAGTTTTCAGACCATTAATTGGTGTAGATAAAGACGAGACAATTCAAATTGCAAGGCGTATTGGCACCTTTGAAACATCAATCCTGCCGTATGAGGATTGCTGTACAGTCTTCGTCGCTAAGCACCCAAGAACAAGGCCTAGCTTGAAGCACGCAGAGATTGCAGAAGAGCAATTGGATGTTGATGCTTTAACAGCAGATGGTCTAGCAAAGATCGAGACCCACAAGCTGTCTTATGATATGGACAGGATGTATAATTAAAAAATAAAATTTAAATAGCCCTAGAGGCTTCACCTGGAGGTATATATGCTCTATCCAAAGCTTGCTCAATTTGACCCAGAAGTTCATGAGTCTATTTTGGCAGAATTAAACCGTCAACGGACAAATCTAGAGTTGATTGCATCTGAAAACTTCGTCTCAGAAGCCGTTTTAGAAGCAGTCGGTAGCCCACTTACGAATAAGTATGCTGAAGGCTATCCTGGCCGCCGTTACTATGGTGGTTGTGAACACGTTGATGTCATTGAACAGTTAGCCATTGATCGTTGTAAGACTTTATTTGGCGCAGAACATGCAAACGTTCAGCCACATTCAGGTGCTCAAGCCAATACAGCTGTCTATTTTGCGATGCTAGAACCAGGAGATCGCATCTTAGGTATGGATTTAAACCATGGTGGTCACTTGACGCATGGTATGGTAAAAAATGTCTCTGGTAAGACCTATGAACCACACTTTTATCAAGTGGATCCAGACACACATCAAATCGATTACGATAAAGTTTTAGAGCAAGCAAAAAAAGTCATGCCTAAAATGATTGTTGCTGGTGCATCTGCATACCCAAGGGTGATTGATTTCAAACGCTTCCGTGAGATTGCAGATGAAGTTGGCGCTCTTCTTTTAGTTGATATGGCACATATAGCAGGACTAGTCGCTGCAGGCCTCCATCCAAGCCCAGTACCTTTCGCAGACTTCGTGACGACTACAACCCATAAAACCTTACGCGGCCCTCGTGGCGGCATTATTATGTGTAAGGAGAAGTATGCCAAGGCAATCGATAGTGCCGTATTCCCCGGGCAGCAAGGTGGACCTTTAATGCACGTCATTGCCGGAAAAGCCGTAGCCTTAAAAGAAGCATTAGAAGATGATTTTAAACAGTATCAACATCGCATCGTTGAGAATGCCAAAGCACTTGCTGCAGCACTCTTAGAAGAAGGTGTAGACTTGGTATCTGGTGGAACCGATAACCACTTAATCTTACTTGACCTTCGTCAAACAGGTATCAGTGGTAAGGAGCTTCAACATCGTCTAGATGAAGTGCATATTACAACAAATAAGAACACGATTCCTTATGAAACAACAAGTCCTTTTGTCACGAGCGGCCTTCGTATTGGAACAGCAGCTGTAACGACAAGAGGCTTAGGTATAGACGAGATGAAAGAGATAGCTAAGCTCATCTCACTTGCTATTACTGATTTTGAAAATAAAAAGGAGTTTATTATAGAGCAGGTTAAAGCAATAACCGATCGTTTCTTGCTATATCCTGATTTGTAAGACGAAAATGAGAGAACCGTTAGCCTTCCGCATGGCCCCACGTACACTGGATGAATTTGTAGGGCAGGCGCATATCTTGAATCCAGGCAAGCTCTTGTATCGCATGATCAAGGCGGACCAACTGAGCTCAATTATTCTCTTTGGTCCTCCTGGAACAGGCAAAACCTCTTTGGCTCGTGTCATTGCGGCTACAACAGAGCTGCCGTTTCGTAAACTCAATGCGGTCACATCAGGCGTAGCAGATATTAAAGCGGTGGTCGCTGAAACAAAAAATGAGTTTACCAATCCAAGTGGTCGAACGGTTCTTTTTATTGATGAGATCCATCGTTTTAACAAGGCGCAACAAGATGCTTTGTTACCACAAGTAGAAGATGGTAGCTTGATTTTAGTAGGTGCAACCACTGAAAATCCGTACTTTGAAGTGAACAAAGCTTTGGTCTCTCGTTCGACTATCTTTAAACTAGAACTTTTAACAGAAGACGATATAAAAACAATTTTGGAACAAGCATTAGCAGATCCAGAACGTGGCTTTGGCAAGTTAAACATCAAGATGACCCTTGATGCTTTTAACTATGTAGCGAACATTTCAAATGGCGATGCAAGGCGTGCCTTAAATGCACTAGAGCTGGCAGTCGTCACGACACATCCAAATGAAGATCAGGTCATCTACTTAACACCAGAGGTCATGCAAGATTGCATGCAAAGTAGAGCTCAACCTTTTGATACGACCGGAGAAGCACATTACGATACAATCTCCGCCTTTATCAAGAGCATGCGAGGCTCTGACCCTGATGCTGCTGTTTTCTACCTCGCAAGGGCTCTAGAAGGTGGAGAAGATATTGAGTTTTTGGCTAGACGAATCGTAATTTGTGCCTCAGAAGATGTAGGCATGGCAAACCCCCAAGCCTTACAAACTGCAGTTGCAGCTTACGATGCCATAGTCAAGATTGGTATGCCTGAAGCAAGGATCATTTTATCCCAAGCTGCCATTATGGTTGCAACAAGCCCAAAGTCAAATGCAGCATACCTTGCGATTGATAAAGCGCTAGACGATGTTCGCAATAGACGTACGGGTGACATCCCATATCACGCTAGAAATGCACCGATAGCCGGCATGAAAGAGCATGGTTATGGTGTCGGTTATAAATATCCTCACGACTATCCAGGGGGCATAGTAGATCAGCAGTATCTACCAGATGAACTAGTAGATACTGTGTACTATGAACCGACCAATCATGGCTATGAAGGCCGAATTTTGACTTGGTTAGAAGATAAACGAAAGAAATAAATTAGAGTTCTAGTTTTGTATTCACAGCTCTTCTATTCTCAAAATGGGTCACATATTTGACGCCGCTTTGGAGTAAGAAAGCACAAGATTCCTGGAAGAAGCGCCCTGCATTTTGATCCTCATGGCTATCTGAGCTGAGCGCTACAAATTCACCACCTAATTCTGCAAAGCGTTTATAGACATCCATATCTTGAAGGCCGTTATCCACGCCAGTTTTATCAAGGCTACGGTAACGTGTTCTTGTGTTTAATTCCAATGCTTTACCTTGATCTCGGATCAGGCGAAAGATCGTATCGAAATGATCTGAGAAATCTCTATATTTAAGATGTTGATAGGGGCCTGGTGCATAACGTGTGACGTAATCGTAATGGCCAACGATATCGAAATCTAAATTTGCTTCAAGCATCTCGATGATGACTTCTAGGTACTGGCGAAAGGCATCTTTGGGACCATTTTGATAAGGTTTTGGGTTGTAGTAGATATCGTAACCATTTAATAGATGTATGGAGAGGATGATGGAGTCGAACGCTTGTGTTTTTAAGTAGTTCCAGATTTCAGGATTTTGCTCTGGGACATAGCCGATTTCTACACCAGTGAATAGTTTAAAGGGAGTAGAGGAGAGCCTAAGTTTATCTTGCATTTCTTTTATAACCTGGCGATACTCTTTAAAATCAAATATCCATTCACCTTCGTAAGGCGTATCTCCATATGCGGAGACGTTGGGCACAAAATCGCTACCGATCATGTCCTTGTCGTAATGGTCTGATAGGGTTAAACCCAATAAACCATTTTTAATGCCTGCCTCAACTAGCTCTTCTAGTGTTTGGCGTGCGTCTTTCGAGAAGCGCTTCGTGTGATTGTGATTATCCACATAAAGTCCGGTCATACAAGTCCTCCAAAAGTTAAATAAATTCTAAACTTAATATTACCATCAAAATCGAGTATAATAAGATGCAAATTGTTTAGGGGAAGGAGTCTTAAATGACAAAAGAGAATAATACGAATACAAATGAGGCTGCAGCTTTAAAAAAGAAACTGGAGGTTTCCTTTAAGAATTCATGGGATCTGATGACCGATGAAGATTTGGCAGCTCAAGAGACTCTCAATGAAGCGTATAAAAAATTCTTAGATAAAGCTAAAACAGAGCGCGAATTTGTTCGTGAAGCTGTAGCAGAATTAGAAGCAGATGGATATGTGGATGTCCGCTCAAAAGAACGCTTGACTCCTGGCGATAAGGTTTATCGAGTCTTACATCACAAAGCCTTGTTGGCTGCTGTTATTGGAACAGAAGATGTCGAAGAAGGTTACCGCATTGTCGGCGCCCACGTTGATTCACCTCGTCTCGACTTAAAGCCATATCCAATCTATGAAGATCAGGAAATGGTTTTACTAAAGACCCACTACTATGGCGGGGTCAAGAAGTATCAATGGACAGCCATTCCACTGGCCTTACACGGTACAGTTGTCAAAGCTGATGGTGAGGTGGTTTCCATCTCAATTGGCGAAAAAGAAGACGACCCTATCTTTACCATTACAGATTTATTAATCCATTTAAGCAGAGAGCAGATGACTAAAACAGCAAGTCAAGTCATTACGGGTGAAGAGCTTAACGTCTTGTTTGGCGGCAAGCCCTTTGATCAAAACTCAAGTGGTCGCTTTAAACTAGGTGTCTTAAATCTCTTATATGAAACATACGGCATTACAGAACGTGATCTAACAACGGCTGAACTCTATATGGTTCCAGCATTTAAAGCACGTGATCTTGGATTAGATCGTACATTCATTGCAGCCTATGGCCACGATGACCGTGTCTGTGCCTACCCAGCTCTCGCAGCATTAAAGACCATCTTGCAGCCGAAGCACACAGCCGTCATCCTCTTATCTGATAAAGAAGAGGTCGGTAGCCAAGGTAATACAGGTGCAGCCTCAAAAATGTACGAAACGTTCTTAGCTGACATTTATGCACGTACTAAAGGTGAATATAGCGAGCTAGGCTTCCGTTATTCAATTGAAAACAGTAAGATGCTCTCCGCTGACGTGACAAACGGCTTGGATCCTACCTTTGCTGGTGCATCTGACCCACGAAATTCTGCTTATATGGGCAGAGGCATTGCTCTAGTCAAAGCTACAGGATCAGGTGGTAAGGGTGGCGCAAGCGATGCTAACAGCGAATTTATGGCAAGCGTAACAAGATTGTTTGATGAACATGGCGTGGCATGGCAAACTGGCGAAATGGGTAAAGTCGATCAAGGTGGCGGTGGAACCATTGCTAAATTCTTTGCCAACCTAGGCATGGAAGTCTTAGACTGTGGTGTGCCAGTGTTAAGCATGCACGCACCTTTAGAAGTTGTGCACCGTCTGGATGTATATTCAACGTATCGTGCATACCAATCGTTTATGGAGAATCTCTAATCAATGAGTAAACAAGATCCAAAGCAAAATAAACCCTCACCAGATGAACAGGTGATTTTATTTATGAAAGAACTCGGGCGGCGCATTCTAGCGCTCCTGAGGTCTTTTGCTGCTTGGTTTAAAAAAACAATAAGAAATTTTAATACAGATACTTGGCCGAAGATAAAGCTTTGGTTTATGCATTCTTGGCAGAAAATAAAAGACTTTGCTTTAAGTATCCGAGAGCGTATCGATTTATACTTTAAGAATCGTCGCAAAAAGAAACTAGAACAAAAAGATCGCCAAGCTTTAGCTGCAGACATCAGAGCGAAGTACGACCGTGGAGCTGATGAAACAGTTAGTAATCTAGATCTAGAAGAAGCCATCAAAGAGGCAAGTCTTGATGCTGGTGTTCAACATATTAAAACAGAACAAGCTATTGATATTAGTACTGAAAAGAGTGGCTTTCGCCAAAAAGCAACGGAGATCCGGTCGACGATTCAAACAGCGTTTGCTACGAGAAGAAATAAAAGTACAGCTTACAAGCCGTATCAATATAAAGGTATTCGTAGTCGTTTGATGCGCCATGGGCGTCAGAAAGTCTATCGTTTGAAAGGCTATACAACCGTTGCCAGGGTAAACAGAAAGCGCCGCAGAGAATACATCAAACGTCAGCGTAATGTATTGATCTTAACAGCGCTCCTGATCATCGCGATCATTGTTATCTTTACGTGGATGGATCCAATTCCTAAACTACAAAGTATTCTCCACGACATTGGTTTTGTCTTTACTAATTAATATTTCATCTTAAGTGCCTAAGTAAGCAGCTTGTATTCTGGAATCATGTAAGAGTGCCTTAGCAGGACCCGTCATGGTGATGTGTCCTGTTTCTAACACATATGCACGATTCGCAAGTTGCAGGGCCATACTGGCATTTTGTTCAACTAAGAGTATGGTCGTACCTCTTGCTGCAATGTCTTGAATTCTAGTGAAGATTTCTTGCGTCAAAACAGGGGATAAACCCATAGAAGGCTCATCTAGTAATAGAAGCCTTGGTTTTGACATCAATGCCCTTCCAATAGCAAGCATCTGCTGCTCACCACCTGATAAGGTACCCGCTTTTTGCCAGCGACGTTCTTTTAAGCGAGGGAAGAAGGTAAAAGCTTGTTCTAAGCCTTCCTTGATTTCTTCTCTAGACTTTACAATATGACCACCCATTAAAAGATTGTCTTCTACAGTGAGGCCTGTAAACATACGGCGTCCTTCTGGAACATGGGCTAAACCCATTTCTACAATCTTATGAGGTTGCACTTTCTTTAATGGATGACCATCAAAGCTTATATCGCCACTTCTGGCACTGAGTAGTCCACTGATGGTTTGTAATATAGTAGTTTTACCAGCACCATTGGCCCCAATTAAAGAGACGATTTCTCCTGGATCGACATGGAAGCTCAGTCCTTTTAAAGCATGGATGGCACCATAGTATACTTCTAATTCTTTAACTTCTAAAATATGCTTTGCCATTAGCGTGGACCTCCAAATACTTCAATTTCTTTAGCCAGTTTAGGATCGTAGTCCTGGTCATCTAGTAGTTCTTCTAACGGTGTACCAAGATACGCTTTGATAACTTGCTGGTTTTGTCTGATTTCAGCAGGCTTGCCACTAGCAATGACATGACCATAGTCAAGCACGATTAAGCGCTCACAAATGCCCATGACAAGGTTCATATCGTGTTCGATCAAGACCACCGCCAATTCAAACTCATCACGGATCAAGCGAATGGTATCCATTAGCTCGACCGTTTCAGTTGCATTCATACCGGCAGCTGGTTCATCTAAGAGCAATATTCTAGGTGCAGCTGCAAGTGCTCTACAGATTTCAAGCTTCCGCTGTTGACCATAAGAGAGGTTTCTTGCTTGGACATGAGCGATATCACCCATACCGAAAATATCAAGTAGTTCAAATGCTTCTCTTGTATAGCGTTGTTCTTCACGCCAATAGTTTTTTAATCGCAAAAAACTAGACCTCAGTGGATAACGACCTTGGTTATGAAAACCAATGCGGATGTTATCTAGAGCAGATAAGCCTTTGTATAACCTTATATTTTGAAAGGTTCTGACCATCCCTAAATCAACGGTTTGCCACGTACTATTGTGCAATAAGGATTTTCCGCCGAGCGATAGATCACCTGATGTAGGTTGATAAACTGATGTAAGTATATTAAATACAGTTGTTTTACCTGCTCCATTAGGACCAATGAGACCTACAATTTCACCAGGATCAACTGAAAAGCTTACGTCGTCAACGGCTTTTAGGCCACCAAACTCAATGGATATATTTTCAACTTCTAGTAATGCCATAAAAAGACCTCTTTTCTAACGCCTACCAGGCCTTTTGCCGCTGGCAGGTTCATCACCTGATGTATCTAAGCGGTTTCGTTTTTGAACTTTACGTTCGGCTTCTGCAACAGATGAACCTTCAGTAGGCCTGTTTTCTGCTGGCTCAGCGCTGGAACCGCCGACACCTGCACTCTTCATGTAAGCCGGAATGACCGCTTCTTCTTCGCTGAGGTCAGGGAAGGGTAAGGCAGGCATTTTTTTGCCGAATAAATTTAAGAAACGATTGCTCGTGTTATAGATGATTCGTTGTGACAATTCTTTTTGTCCTAAGAGCCCTGATGGCTTGAATATCATGAGGACGATTAACATGACAGCATAGAGGATCATTCTGTAGTCTGCAAAACCTCTTAAGAACTCTGGTAATGCAGTGAGAATACCTGCTGAAATGATCGAACCTGTTATGGAACCCATACCACCGAAGACTACCATGACCATGAAGTCAATTGAATAGTTGTAGTCAAAGCGATCAGGATTCAAAATGCCTTGGTAATGCGCAAATAATGCGCCACCGACACCTGCTAAGGTAGCAGAAATAATAAACGCGAGCATTTTAAACTTGGTTGTATTAATACCGGATGCTTCAGCAGCTATATCATCTTCACGAATGGCTAAAATGGCTCGTCCGTGTCTTGAGCGAATCAAAGTATAGACAACATAGATCGTGAAAATTAAAACCGTGTAAGCAATTGGGAAATTAGTTAATAGAGGTATACCAGAAAGACCTCTTGCACCACCAGTAAATGGCAAGGTTCTTGCGATGATGGTGATGATTTCACCAAAAGCGAGCGTGATAATGGCCAGGTAATCACCGCGCAAGCGAAGCGCTGGAATACCGACTAAAGCGCCTGTAATCGCAGCCATAACAGCTGCTAATATAATACCAACAAAAAGACCTACATAAGGGCTTAGACCGCTATATAAGCTGACCAGAGCCGCCGTGTATGCACCAACAGCCATGAATCCTGCATGACCAAGCGCTAGTTCTCCTAATAGACCTGTTGCTAAGTTCAAGGAAACGGTAATAATGGCATTGATACAGATCAATATAATAATACCTTGATAGTAGCGATTGATCACTCTAAAGTGAAACAAGACTTGCATGATCACGAGTACCAAAATTGCGGTCAATGCATTGAGTGAATATTGAAGTATTTTACGTTTTGGCATCTTGAACCTACACTTTCTCTTTGACTTGATGGCCTAATAGACCGGCAGGTTTGAATAATAAAACTAAGATGAGGACAGCGAATACTGCAGCTTCAGATAGCTGTGAGTATCCAGCTGGCATATAAGCTGCTGTTAAGCTCTCGATGATGCCTAGTAAGAAACCACCTAGCATGGCACCCGGGATGACACCAATACCGCCTAAGACAGCTGCGATAAAGGCCTTGATACCAGGCATGGCTCCAATGTAAGGATCAATTTGAGGGAAGGAGAAGAGGTACAGTATGGCTGCAAAGGCAGCTAGAGCTGAACCAATGGCAAAGGTAATGGAGATCACCTTGTTCACATTAATACCCATCAATTGAGCAGCTCTTGTATCTTCAGAGACTGCGATCATGGCTTTACCGGTACGGCTCTTCGTCACGAATAGGTGCAATACCAACATCAAGACTAAGGCTAAACCA
>CAYXVJ010000089.1:2507-9715 GCA_964468675.1 uncultured Oscillospiraceae bacterium | reverse complement strand
ATTCAGATGGTTTGCACCAAGCGATTGAAGCTAAAGAAGGCGTTAAAGTAAAGCGCGAGAGTAAGACACTTGCTACGATTACCTTCCAAAACTTTTTTAGAATGTATACCAAACTTGCCGGTATGACAGGTACAGCTCAAACAGAAGAAGACGAGTTCCGTGGTATTTACGGATTAGATGTTATCTGTATACCGACCAATAAAGAGATCGTTCGTGAAGACCTAACCGATGCAGTCTATAAGACAGAAAACGGGAAGTACAAAGCCTTAATGAAGGAAGCTTTGGCTGCCCATGAGAAGGGTCAACCACTCCTTATCGGTACGGTATCTGTTGAGCGCTCTGAACGTTTATCTCAGTTATTTAGTAAGTACAATATCAGACACAATGTTCTAAACGCCAAGCAACATGAGCGTGAAGCTGAAATTGTCGCCCAGGCAGGACGCTTTGGTGCTGTGACGATTGCTACGAACATGGCTGGACGTGGTACGGATATTTTGCTGGGTGGTAACCCAGAGTATCTAGCTAAGCAAGCCATGCGCAGAGAAGGTTATGACGAGTTTTTAATCGATCAATCCACAGCGCATAACGAAACAGATGATGAGCTGATTTTGGAAGCCAGAGCTAAGTTTAAGCGCTATGAAGCCGAGCATAAAGAGAGTACCCTTTTAGATCGCGAAAAGGTTATTGAAGCTGGCGGTCTTTATATCATTGGTACAGAGCGTCATGAATCCAGACGTATCGATAACCAGTTGCGTGGACGTGCTGGTCGTCAAGGTGACCCAGGTCGCAGTAAATTCTATCTCTCACTCGAAGATGATCTTTTACGCCTCTTCGGTGGTGATCGTATGACAAACCTCTTTGAGACACTTGGTGTAGATGAGGATATGCAAATTGAAAACCGCATGCTCACCAATGCGATTGAAAGTGCTCAGAAGAAGGTTGAAGGCAGGAACTTTGGCATTCGTAAGAACGTGCTTGAATATGATGACGTCATGAATCAGCAACGTGAAACGATTTACAAACAACGCCGCCAAGTTCTTGAAGGCGCTGACTTAAGTCAATACTACAGACGAATGATCGAAGATCGCGTCGAAAGCATAATGCTTGATTTTTGCGAGAATATACCAAATCCTGAAAATTGGGATTATCTGGGTATGACCACCAAGTTAACAGATGTCTTTGGTCCCTTGGACATCGTCACAGAACTTGCTGAAAAACAAGCTAAGATGAACCTTGATGCTGCAGAGCTTACTGCAGATATCATTGAGCAAGCATTGAATCGCTATGAAGAACGTGAAGCTGAAATTGGCTCTCCTGAATTCATGCGTGAAGCTGAACGCGTTGTATTGCTACGTGTAGTCGACCAACACTGGATGAACCATATCGATGCGATGGATGACCTAAGAGGATCGATTGGCATGCGTGGTTACGCCCAACATGATCCGGTCATTGAATACAAACGTGAAGGCTTAATGATGTTCGAAGAGATGAACGCAAGCATACAAGAGGGTGCAGTCCGTCTCATTATGAGAGCTAGATTTACAGTGAATCAACCATTAGAGCGTAAGCAACAAGCAACGAACTTGAGTGAACGTCATGAAGGTGCTGCAACATCTGGCTCTACATCGAGCACTGCAGCTGCCAATGACCCAAGGCGCGTATTAGACAATAGACGTGGAAGAGGTCCACAGGCAGCAGATATGCGTCGTCAATTGCAAGAAGAGCGTAAATCTGGTGGACAAAATGCAGACACACCACAATCCACAGAACCTGCTCGTCGTGAATTCATGAAAGTTGGCAGAAACGATCCATGTCCTTGCGGCAGTGGAAAGAAGTACAAAAACTGCCACGGTAAAGGGGCATAAAATGAAGCAGGGCGTGGGATTACCATTACATGTTCGTGGCGTAACTGTGATCCATACACAAGGTCCTTCTGCTGTTAAAAAACTAGAACATCAACATGCGGCTGTCTATGACGGCCGCTTTGTGTATCTAGGTGACAGTGAAGTGGACTGTAAACTCAGTTTGACCGCACTAACAGATCAAGAAGTAACCGTGATCGATGGGAAGGATCGCTGGATGCTTCCAGGCTTAGGGAACACCCATACGCATATGGGCATGAGCCTCTTTAGAAATGCATCAGATGACTTGGCTCTACAAGAATGGCTACAAACTGTGATTTTCCCGCGTGAGGCTAAATTGACGCCAAAAGACGTCTATTGGGGTAATCTCTTATCTTCACTGGAAATGATTCGTAGCGGCACTACTTTTGCTGCAGACATGTATTTTTTTGCTGATGCAGCCATGGATGCAGCTGCTAAAAGTGGTTTGCGCTTAAATATTGCAATTGATCCGGCTCAGAAAATGGACAATGGTTTTCAATTTGATAAAGGCGAACTTCTTGCAGCACTGGATCGGGTTAAACATGATACAACTTTAAGAAAAATAAGCATCGACTTGCAGATGCATTCTATGTATCTATATCCAGCAGATATCTACCCCATGTTTAAGAGGCTTAGAGACGAATACCAATTGCGTATACAAACACACATCGCTGAAACAAAGCGTGAAGAAGAGGAGCTGGTTAAACAATATGGCCTAAGACCCGTTCCGCTAGCAGCATCCTTTGGTCTTTTAGATGGCCCCGTTATCGCAGCGCATGGTGTGCATTTAAGTGATAAGGATCTTTTAGTCTATAAAAAACATGGAGTCGTGCTGAGTCATAACCCAGCAAGCAATTTAAAACTAGCGAGTGGATTTGCCAATATTAAGAAGGCTTTAGAGAAAGGTGTCAAAGTGACACTTGCGACCGATGGACCTGCTAGTAACAACTCACTAGATATGTATAAAGAAATGTATCTTGCCTCTTTATTGGCTAAGGGAGTATCTTCAGATCCAAGAGCTATGCCTGCTTGGAGAAGTTTTCAGATGGCAAGCTTAGATGCTTATCAAGCATTTGATTTAGACGGTGGCGCGATAGAAGTCGGTAAGTATGCAGACTTCCAGCTCTTAAGAACAGATGACGAGCGATTCATTACCGATCAAGACCCGGCATCGGTTCTAGTGTATACACTGCCTAAAGACTTAGTCGATACTGTAGTTGTCGGTGGTGATCTCTTGTATCACAAAGGTGAATTTACGACGCTTGATGAAGAGCATATACATTATGAAGCAAGGCAGGCCTCAAGGCGTTTGGTCTCGTCTTAGCGGTTGACAATTTATAACTTTTTGCTATGATTATCAAGTGCTGCTACCTTGGCTCAGTTGGTAGAGCAACTGATTCGTAATCAGTAGGTCGCGAGTTCGATTCTCGCAGGTAGCTCCAGTCCTCGTAACGATAGACTTGAATCGTTGCGGGGATTCTTTTTACCCGCTTGCCATCTAGTGTAACCCATGTTACAATTTCTCAGTTAGGAATGATATAAGCTATTCCAGCTGGACTTATTGGTGGACCGCGGCGTAAGTTTACCGAGTTTAGAGCACGCACCCAGGCGTCATTACTGGGAGCTTCTTTTGTTAAGGAGAATATTGTATATGGCCAAGATGATGGGCCCTCGTTTTAAGAAAGCACGCCGACTGGGCTTAAATGTTTATGGACATCCCAAGGCAATGAAACGTGCAGGTCGTGGTACCTCACGTGAAGATCGTAAGTTAAGTGATTATGGTAAGCAGCTTCTAGAAAAGCAACGCTTAGCCACCTATTTTGGTGTTCTTGAAAAGCAAATGCGAATTTACGTCAAGAAAGCTAAGCAATCAAAAGAGCAGACCAACGAAGCACTTCTAGGTTTATTACAACGTCGTTTAGACCACGTTGTGTACGTTTCTGGCTTAGCCAGCACGTCAAGAATGGCTAGACAAATGGTTGTTCATGGTCACATCTTAGTTGATGGTAAGCGCGTAGACATTCCATCTTACCTTGTTGATGAAGGTCAAGTCTTGACCTACTCAGAGAAGGCGAAGGAAAATCCACTCTTCACTGAGAACTATCAAGATCGTCTGCCAATGAAGACAGATTACTTAGACAAGACGGAAGATTACAAAGTAACGGTAAATCGTTTACCAAAACGTGAGGATCTCCCACTTGATATCAACGATACATTGGTTGTTGAGTTCTACTCAAAGTCATCACTGTAATTGCATAGATAAAATATATACTGAGCCTGGGAATCCATCCTGGGCTCATTTTTTATCTTAAAAGACAGCTTATATGCATTCAATTTGTTAGAATATGCGTATCTATAGAGAATAGAGGATTAGGCTTATGAAGCGATTTTTTAAGACCAATGACAAACAGTTAAGTGAAATGCAAACTTACGAACCGGGTTCTTGGATTCGTGTGACTAAACCTAGTCGAGCTGAATTAGAAGAGATGGCTGAAGAATACGAGATTGAACTGGATTTTTTGCTTGCCGCATTAGATGAAGAAGAGTCTCCACGTATTGAAGCTGAAAACGGGCAGCTGTTGATCATTGTGGACATTGCTGTTGAAGAAACAAAGGCAGGGGAGACACCATCGTTTACGACCATGCCATTGGTCATTATTATGACGAAGCAAAGCATCATTACAGTTAGTATGGTCGAAAGCAGTATTTTAGACGAGTTCAGCAACAACCGTATTAAAGGCTTCTATACACAATTTAAGACTAGGTTTATCTTGCAATTGTTGTATAGGGTTTCACAACAGTATATGCTCTATTTGCGTGCCATCGAAAGAGCATCCTCACAACTAGAAGAAGGGTTAACCAAATCCTTAACCAATCGTGAATTGATGGGGATGCTAAGGTTGCAAAAATCACTCGTTTATTTATCGACGTCTTTAAGAGCCAACGGTCTGGTTTTAGAACGTTTGATGCGTAACCCCAACATCAAGAATTATCAAGAAGATGAAGATCTCTTAGAAAATGTGATTATCGAGAATAGGCAAGCCATCCAAATGGCTGATATCTATTCTAGTATTTTGGCAGCAACATCAGAATCCTTTGCATCCATCGTATCGAACAATCAAAATAACATTGTTAAGTTATTGACATCCGCTACTATCGTCATGACCATTCCGACCATAATATCGGGTTTGATGGGAATGAACGTTGATTTACCTTTCCATGAAAGCAATGGTTTCTTCTACATCATGTTGATTATCTTGGGTTTGTCTATCTTGGTTGGCGTAATCTTGTGGCGTAGACGATTCTTCTAATCTTGTCTATCATAATTATATTATTAAGTTGAGGTAGCTGTACATGAGAGGTTTAAAGAAGTACCATGGGCTCTTTCCTGCATTTTATGCGTGTTACGATGAATCTGGTGAAGTGTCAATATCGCGTACCAAGGCATTGGCCAAGTACTTGCGAGATGCAGGCGTAAAGGGTTTATATGTAGGTGGATCTTCAGGGGAGTGTATATACTTATCCCCAGAGGAACGAGAGATTATATTAGAAGCAGTCATGGAAGCCGTTGGCAAAGACCTGGTGATCATCGCCCATGTGGCCTGTAACAATACAAGAGATAGTGTAAGGCTTGCCAAGCATGCAAAGAATATAAAAGTGGATGCGATCGCTGCCATTCCACCTATATATTTTAAGCTGCCGGATCATGCGATTGAGAAGTACTGGACAGATATTATGGATGCTGCTAAAAACACAGACTTTCTACTGTATAACATCCCACAGATGGCAGGTGTTGCCTTATCGAAAGACTTGTATAAGAAGATGACAAGGTTTGATCAAGTCATTGGGCTTAAGAATTCTAGTCCTTCAGTAATGGACATTGAGCGCTTTAAATCGATTTCAAGAGGCCGCGTCGTCTTTAATGGTCCTGATGAACATTACATCGCAGGACGCCTTATGGGTGCAACTGGGGGCATTGGCGGCACTTATATCCCTATGATTGAGCTGTTTATTCAATTGGAAGCATTCTATCAAGATTTAAGACTGGATTTAGCACAGCAATTACAAGCGGAAATCACGAATGTCATTGAACTCTTGTATAGTGGACAAGGTAATTTATATGCCCTATTAAAAGAAGTCTTACTTCGTCGTACCGGTTTAGAAACAGGTACAGTAAGACTTCCACTATTGCCTATGCAAGATGAGGATGAACTGATTGTAGATAAAGCAGTATCTCGTATCAATCGTTTGATCGATCAGTATGTGACTGCTTATACTATGCCATTTGATCTCTAATCTATGATTTAACCAAACCGGGGTGTTCGAAGGCTTCTAGGCGATCTAGGAGCCTATTGACATCCGTGTCGACAATTAACAAATCCGCTACGCTTGCATCTGCATAGCCACATGTCACAATGTTATCTACGAACTCTAAAAAGGCGTCATAGTAACCATTGATGTTCAGGATACCAATGGGCTGAGTCGTGATCGCAAGGGCAGACCAAGACCAGATTTCAACAACTTCTTCTAGGGTACCTACACCACCAGGGAGCGTAATGAAGGCATCTGTATCACGTAAACGTTCTTTTCTAGTGGTCATATCTGGCACAATCTCAAGTTCCGTGATACCATGGTGAGCCCACTCAAGGTTGACCATAAAGTCCGGGATAATGCCATGTACTTTACCTTTTGCTGCAAGACAACTATTAGCAATAGCACCCATCATGCCACGTCCACCAGCACCGTAGACCAGAGTAATGCCTCGCTTCGCTAATTCTGTGCCTAGTAGCTCTGCTTGTTCTATGAATTCAGGATCACTGCCTTCGCGTGAGCCTGCGTATACGGTTAATCTTTGCATGTGTATTTGATCCTAACCTTCTTAATTGATAGCTACGATATTAACATAAGAGTAGAAGATTGACACGATTCAATTGAGTGGTGGTATAATAGAGCGTATTTGAATGATGAAATAGATTCACGGAGATTCGTATGAAAAAGGCCTCAATCATGATTATCATCGTCTCGATCTTATCCAAAGTACTTGGATTTGTCAGAGAGACTGTTCTTGCTGCTATATATGGAGCAGGCAATGTCAGCGATGCATTTATATTTGCTTTCGGTTTACCAGGTACACTGTTTTCAGTGATTGCGGCAGCTTTCGTCGCAGGGTTTATACCCATGTATTCGCGAGTAGAGGCGAATGAAGGGGAGGAGCAGTCAAAGCGCTTTGTGAATAACGTGCTCCACGTGATGCTACTGTTTTGTATCGTCATCGCCTTCTTATTCTTACTTTTACCCGAACTAATCGTATCGCTTTTATTACCC
>CAYXVJ010000089.1:0-2497 GCA_964468675.1 uncultured Oscillospiraceae bacterium | reverse complement strand
TTACCCAATGCATCACCAGCTCTTCTAGAACTCGTGATACCATTTACTCAGATTACGGTATTTTCTATCTTTATGACCTGCATCATTCAATTGATGACAGGCTTCTTACAGCTAAAGGGGAGTTTTGTATTCCCTATGTTAATGGGTTTCCCCATGAACATCGTCGTTATTACGACCATAATTGCAAGCCGCAGTATTGGCACATGGATCTTGCCTTTCGGCATCATCATTTCATATGGCTTGCAAGCAACATTAATCATGATGTATTCCTTTAAGAAAGGGTATCGCTATAAGCCTGTAGTCGATTTTAAAGACCCCCAATTAAGACGTATGCTAGTGTTGGCCATCCCCTTAATCATTGGATCGTCATCTGTCACGATTGGTGATCTTATCAACAAAGCCATCTTATCTGGATTTGAAGGTGGCGTCTCTTACCTGAATTATTCAACAAAACTAGGAGGTATCTTACAATCCGTTTTCGGTGCAGCCATCACAAACGTTGCTTATCCAAGCTTGTCTAGATCAATTGCTCGTAACGATATGGAAGAGACGTTTAAAAGCTTCGGCGATGCTTTCATTAGTATTTGTCTCTTTATTGCACCTGCATCACTAGGTCTAATTGTACTAGCAAGACCTATCGTTCAACTCGTGTATATGAGAGGTGAATTTACACTCCAAGATTTAGCCACTACAGTACCTGTCTTTACAGGTTATGCGGTAGGTTTACTTGCCATCTCACTGCGTGACTTATTTACTCGTATGTATTACAGCTATCAAGATATGAAGACCCCAATGTGGAACAGCATATTAATGGCCGTTGTACAAGCAGGTTTAGCACTCGCTCTCTTTAGAACAGTTGGTATTTCAGGTGTTACTTGGGCGATGAGTTTTGCAAGTGTTATGGGCTTAACGTTCTTAGCATTACGTTTGAAAAAGCGCTTAAAAGGTTTCCCCTTTAGACGCTACATGAAACAAACAATCAAGGTGGTCTTGGCCTCTTTGGCTATGGCGCTTGTTGCCTTTAGTGCATATCAAGTGACGAGTCGTGCATCCATGTCCAATCTAGTCTCACTGGCTACAGCCATTATGTCTGGTGTCATTGTCTATGCAGTCTTAATTTTCTTCATGAAAATCGATCCCGTCGTTGAACTGATCGACAGTTTGAAGCGTAAAGTAGGCCGTTAAGCCATGCCTGTTTATGACCTCATTATCATCGGTGCAGGGGCAGCAGGCCTCTATGCCGCTGCCAATATGCCAGCTTACACATCGGTCTTAGTACTCGAAAAAGGACCTAGACCTGGTAGAAAACTTTTACTTACTGGTGGTGGACGCTGTAATTTAACCCATGTAGCAGAAGCAAATGAGTTTATCGAGCACTATTACCCAAAAGATAAATTCCTATTAGGCCCTTTAAGAGCATGGACTAAAAACCATAGCCGATCGAACAGGGAAGGTGTATCCACAAAGTAACCGTGCCATAGATGTATTAGATACTTTGTTGCATGTAATTGCGAAGTCAGGACATGAAATACGCTTGAATGCATCGGTACGATCCGTTGATAAAACGCTTGATCCAGATGCTAGATGGCAGCTTATTACTGAAGATGATCACCAGTTTCGGGCACATTCCATCTTGATTGCTACAGGTGGTGCGTCTTACCCTGGTACAGGTTCCGATGCAAAACTTTGGCCAATGTATAAACGTTTAGGCCTTGAGATCAACGAGGCAACAGCTGCATTAGTAGAGCTGTTATGGGTAGATGAAGAGGCTAGGGAAGCTTATAAAACATTTAGCGGACTAAGTTTAAACGATGTTGCATTAACTGTAGATCAAGTGACTGTTCGTGCTGATCTACTATTTACCCATAAAGGTATATCTGGCCCTTGTGCTTTGAATCTATCGGGCTATTTCTTTGGACAAGAAAAAGACCTAACACTAAACTTTTACCCAGGACTTAGCAAGCAAGTGTTACTTGAGAAGATGCTCGACTTCTTAAAGATGAGACCTAACGCTATGTTTTCAAGCTTATTGGCTCATCTCTTGCCAAAAGCACTTGCTTCATTTATTGGTGATACATTTTATTTTGAAGTATTGGATAAACACTTAAGTCAAGTGGGGCATGGTGAACTTGAAAGACTTGCATTACAGCTGCAAAACTTTCCTCTACCTAGACTAAAACCGGGCCGATTGATTAGCGGTATGGTCACTAGAGGTGGAGTGAAGACTTGGCAACTGTCGCCAAGGTCTATGGAAGCAAAGCAATTAGGGGGCTTATACCTGGCAGGTGAAGTGCTTGATATCGATGGTCAAACAGGTGGCTATAACCTCCAGGCAGCGTTCAGTACTGCTTATATAGCGGTTGAAGCATTACGCGGCTGGTAGGACAAGGCTAATCCTCGTACCGATATCCTTACGGCTTGTGACCTCGTAGTAGCCTTTATGCTGGATGGCGATCCATTTAGCGATGGCAAGCCCAAGGCCTGAACCACCTGTCGT
>CAYXVJ010000088.1:0-9740 GCA_964468675.1 uncultured Oscillospiraceae bacterium | reverse complement strand
GATGAGGATGGACGGTCTGTCTTTGCAAAGATCTTATTTGATTTCTTAGCTTAAGGGTTGAATTACTTAAAAATTTGCTCGTTTATCTTTATATTTGAAGTATATCGGGTAAGTTTAAACTATTTTGGTTTAGTAATAGTCTAATCCAATGTAAGATTTAGATTTCCTGTTCCTTCACAAAGCTTGTCCATCTCTCTTTATTTAGATTTTCGTTATTACATAATGTGTTGAAGGCCCCAAACCTACTTTTTCTATAGCTTTCTCTTCACTTATCTCGCACTATCCCGCATAATTTCGCAGTTCCCAATCAGCGGGATAAAGAAAGACTTGGATCATGTTCAACTTGGCATCATATATCTTGTTTTAAACACATTATGTATAGGATTAGGACAAATAAAATAAGATTTTATATTGTAAGTATATTAGAATAGGTAGGAAACGTTCATGTGAAGGAGAACTTAAGATGAAACGTATTGGTATTATCGGTTGTGAAAACAGCCATGCAGAGCATTTCGCCAAAATCATCAACCTTAGTCAAACAGCAGATGGAACTCGGCTCTATCCAGATATGGAAGTTGTTGCAGTCTATGGACCAGATATTGATGCAGCCATAAAGGTCCAAAGTGCAGGCAATGTAAAAAGAATTGTCTCATCTAGTGATGAGTTCTTTGGTCTTGTCGATGCTGTCATGGTCACGAACCGTAAAGGATCTCTACACGCTGACTATGCAAGGCCCTTTATTGAAGCAGGTATCCCAGTCTTTATTGATAAGCCTGTTACATCGAATATTGAAGAAGCGATTGACTTGGTAAAGCTTGCTAAAGATAAGGGTGTAGCTTTAGCAGGTGGTTCTGGCTGTAAATATTCAGAAGATATTCTATCCCTTCAAAAACAACGAGAAGATTTGAGTTCAAACGGTGAGTTTTTATCCGCTTCCATGAACTTTGCAGCAGACAGAGACAGTGAGTATGACGGCTTTTACTTTTATGCACCGCACCTCACAGAAATGGCACTGACGGTATTTGGTTTTAATCCACTAGAAGTACAAGCTTACTCGAGTCAAACTGGTGTATTAGCCGTTCTTCGTTATGAAGATTTTGATGTGAGCTTACACTACACAAAGGATAGCCAAGTCTCTAGCTGTACCCTATATGGGAAGCAAGATAATGTGCATCAAGTAATTGATATTTCAAGTATCTACCAGCATGAGGTCGATCGGTTCGTAACGATGTTACGTACAGCTAAGATGCCTCAGACATATCAAGAATTGATAATACACGTTGCCGTCATAGAAGCGATTGAAACATCGCTATCAATTGGTGGGGCAGTACAGATCCAATATATATAAGGAGATAGAGTACTATGAATTTTGCAATTGTTGGTTGTGGCATTATCGCAGATATACATGCGAAGGCGATTAGATTTATTGAAGGCAGTAAACTTTATGCCGTCTGTGACATCGTCCCAGAAAAGGCAGATCAATTCGCAAAAGACTTTGCTGTAGAGAAAGTCTACTACAGTCACCACGATCTTTTAGCTGATCCTGATGTAGACATCGTCTGTGTCTGTGTACCTAGTGGCATACATGGTGAGATCTGTATTGATACAGCAAGGGCAGGTAAAGCAATTGTCTGTGAGAAGCCGATGGAAATCACGGTTGAGAAGATAGAAGAAGTGATAGCGGTTGTAGAAGAGACTGGAGTAAAAATGCAATGTATCTTCCAGCGCCGTATGATGCCAGCTGCGATTTATATTCGTGAACTCATTAAGTCTGGTCACTTAGGTAAGATTTATACCGCTGAAGCAGACTTACGCTACTACCGAGATCAAGCCTACTACGACAGTGCAGGCTGGCGTGGTACATGGGAACTAGATGGCGGTGGCGCACTCATGAATCAAGGTGTCCATGGTGTGGATCTAATTCTCTGGATGTTAGACGATGAGGTCGACACCTTGTATGGAGTAGCTGAGACATTAGGAAGAGACATTGAAGTGGAAGATACAGCTGCTGCTCTATTACGCATGAAACAAGGTGCAGTCTGTTCGATTATCAGCACAACAACGTCGTATCCAGGATTTTCAACCACATTTAAAATTTCAGGTGAAAAGGGTTCAGTTGCCTTTAGCGATAAGGGGATAGAGCTCTGGAGTTTCATCGATGAAGATACAGCTCCAGCTAAGCCAAACCTAAACGTTGAAGCCGTAGGTGGTCACAAAGACCCCGGAGCCATTAGCATCTCTGGTCACATCCAATTGCTAGAAGATATTGCCATTGCAGTGCGTGAGGATAAAGAACCATTGATTCCGCCTAGTGAGGCCACTTTAGCTGTACGTGCTATCTGTGGTATCTATGAGTCACAGCAAACGAAGATGCCCGTACGTATTTAAATCCAATTCTCGATTCGATGAGAGAATTGCAAGAGTTAAAGTTAAGGATAAGGTGTTTATGAAAATAGCTTTTATTACCGATGAGATGACACAGTCTTTTGATGAAGCCTTAGAGTTTGCAGTGCAGTACAAATTAGATGGATTAGAGTTGCGAAGCGTCCACGATACGCCGATTGATTCCATTCTAGAAACAGATCTTCGTGAAATGAAACAACGATTGGACCAACATGCTTTAGTCGTACCCGTTTTAGCCAGTAGTTTTTATAAGTGTGAGATGGATAACGAAGACGTTATTGCAGCTGAATTAGAAAAGCTAGAACGTCTTTGTGTTCGTGCCGATATTTTAGATAGCCGATATATTCGTGGCTTTACTTTCTTTCATGCAGGTCCATTTGATGAAGTCATGCCGAAGATATTGCCGTATTTTGATGAGCCCATCAAGATGCTAGAGCGCTACGACAAGATACTCTTGTTAGAGGCAGATCCTAGTGTGAATGGCACGAATCACCGAGAGATTGCAGCTTTTATCAAGTCCCTAGGTAGCGATCGAGTACGTGCAATATTTGATCCCGGCAACTCCCTTTACGATCCGAAAGGAGAAGTACCCGTTCCTGATGGCTACCATGCCATAAAAGACGTGATGGAACACGTACACATCAAAGATGTTGTCATTACTAAAGATGGACCTGAGTGTGTTAAGGTGGGCACTGGTAAGGTTAGCTATAAGTCTTTACTAGAAAGACTCGTAGAAGATAGGTACGATGGGTGGCTGTCGTTAGAAACTCACTACAGGTCTGGTATAGTTCTAACAGAAGAGCAGATGCGTATTCCTCAAGGATCGATATTTTCTAAAGGAGGATACACGGCAATGCATGAAAGCTTAGAAAGCCTACGTGAGCTTTTAGAAAATGCAAGGAGAACGGTAGAATGACGAAACTGTATACGAATGCAATGCTCGTGCAAGATGGGCGAGAGTCGTTTGTGAACATCGTAGTTGAAAATGATCTAATACACTCTATCCTTCCAGTGGATCAATATCTACTAGATAACGGGGATCCGGTAGATGAGATTGTTGATTGTGTAGGCGCGTATGTGAGTCATGGCTTTATTGATATCCATGTGCATGGCGGTGGCGGACATGATTTCATGGACAACACCTTAGATGCTTATGAAGGCGCCTTAAACTTGCACCTAAAACATGGTACAACAGCCTTAATGCCAACGACTGTTGCATCATCTGTAGAGAAGCTTGAAGATGCTTTAAAGGTCTATGAACTTGCAGAACAAGAGTTGAGTTCACCTGTCCGCTTATTGGGTATGCATATTGAAGGGCCTTATTTAGCAGAGAAACAAGCTGGTGCCCAAGATCCAAAATACATTAGAGATCCAAATCCAAGTGAATATGAAGCACTTGTGGAGCGTTACACCTTTATTAAGCGTTGGACAATCGCACCCGAACGTCCAGGAGCTTTAGAGATGGGAGACTTCCTGTTAAGACATGGAATATTACCATCAGCAGGTCATTCCGATGCCACCTATGAAGAGATGGTCTTAGCCAAGGAACATGGCTATACACTTCTAACACATTTATATTCTGCGATGTCTACCATTGTACGTAAGCTTGGTTTTCGTCATGCAGGTTTAGTTGAAAGTGCTTACCTACTAGATGATGTAAATGTTGAGATCATAGCGGATGGCTATCACTTACCGGATAGTCTCTTACAAATGGTACATCGTTTTATTGGCTATGAGAGAACTGCACTCATCACAGATGCGATGCGTGGAGCAGGCATGCCTGAAGGCGACAGCATATTGGGTGCACAAGAAGGTGGATTACCCGTAATATTGGAAGGTGGTGTAGCAAAACTGCCTGATAGAAGTGCGTTTGCAGGAAGCATGGCAACAGCAGACCAGCTTATTACGAATATGGTCAATATGGGTGGAGCAAGCCTTGCTGAAGCCATCCACATGATGACAAAAACGCCAGCAGAGATCTTAGGGATCTCAGATACTACAGGTAGTGTACTACCGGGCAGAAAAGCAGACCTTTGTATTTTTACATTCAAGAATGAAAAAATAGAACTATTAGATGTCCTTATTGATGGACAAACAGCATGGAGGAATTAACTTTGGAAACAACAGTCGATCAATTAGATGTATTCGTGTATGAAACAAGAGATGAGATGGGCAATGCTGCGGCTAAAAAAGCAGCTAAGCACATACAAGATGTTCTAGCAAATAAAGATGAGTGCAACATCATCTTTGCTGCAGCACCTAGCCAAAATGAACTTTTAGCAGGACTATTAGATGCAGATATTGAGTGGGAACGAGTCAATGCCTTCCACATGGATGAATACATTGGTCTTCCAGAAGGAGCACCTCAGCATTTTTCGAATTTCTTACGTGAGGCTATTTTTGAGCGCTTGCCATTTAAGAATGTCTTTTACATCAATGGATCGAATCCCAGCATAGAAGATGAGATAACGCGCTATGAGTCCTTGTTGGATAAGCATCCAGTGGATCTATGTTGTTTAGGAATTGGTGAGAATGGGCATATCGCCTTTAACGATCCACCAGAGGCAAGATTCGACGATCCAAAACCCCTTCGTATCGTAGCACTGGACGAACGTAGCCGTATCCAACAAGTTAATGACGATTGCTTCGAGTCCATAGACGATGTCCCGAAAGATGCACTAACCCTTACCATCCTTGCATTGACGCGGGCAACTCACATGGTATGTGTAGTGCCTGGTCCAACAAAGGCGGATGCTGTTGAGCGTTGTTTAACGGGTGATGTTGGAGAAGATTGTCCTGCAACAATACTGAGACGACACAGTAGTGCATCCTTATATCTAGATACAGATAGTGCTAGTAAGTGGACAAACTAAAGCTGTAAATTGAAAGCAAGATATATAGGGCTGTTTATAGATCGTAAGGTTTATAAGTAGTCCTATTTTTATTGTGCAAACAAGATCGATTTCTCTCTCGCTGTTCTATTTGGCATCGCATTCGATTCTTTTTAATTGGCTGGTTCTAAGTATAAATACTTTCTCTAAAGAGAAAATACGATCTAATAGTTACTTTACTAAGGTGCAAGTTTGTTCAAATTGTTAATTTTAGATCTAGTGTGTATTCGTTCTATTGCAAATCGTTAATTTTATATTTTAGACTTACATTGCTCCATTATATTTCATATACTATCAAGCGAATAGATAAAAAGATATCGAAAAATAACAAATGAGGAGATCAAGTGTATGAGTAAGCGTTTACAGGACAAAGTATCAGTGATTTGTGGAGCAACAGCAGGTATTGGTATGGCCATGGCAGAGTTGTTTGCAAGAGAAGGTGGCAAAGTAATCTTCACAGGCAGACGTCTAGAAAAAGGATTAGCCATTGAAGCTGATATTAAAGAGAAATACGAAGATGTTGAGATTGAATTCGTACAAGCCGACTCTACCAAGAAAGAAGATCTAGAGCGAGTCGTTAACCACACGATTGAGAAGTACGGCAGAATTGATGTACTCTGTAACAATCCAGGTTACCTTATGGATGCAACACCAACACATGAAATCACTGCAGATATTTATGACACAACATTTGATTTGAACGTCAAGAGCATGTTCGCCATGAACACACTCGTTATCCCTCATATGCTAAAAGAAGGAAAAGGCAGCATCGTTAACACTGCATCTGTTGGTGCCGATCAGCCGATTCCAGCTTACGCAGCGTATGCCGCATCAAAGGCTGCTGTTAAGCACTTGACTCGTTCTATGGGTAAAGAATATGCATCACAAGGTATCCGCGTGAACTGTATTCAACCAGGTTTTACATCATCTGAGATGGTTGTTGAAGCAGGTCCTTTTGAGTCTGCTGTCTTACCAAACGTCCCAATGGGTCGTACGGCTGATCCAATGGAAGTTGCATATGGTGCTCTCTTCTTAGCATCGGATGAATCTTCTTATTGTGCAGGAACCTGCCTTTTAATTGATGGTGGCCTATTGTAATTTAGCAATACTTGAAACCATAGTGTCATAGTAAAACTTATAAAGAATATAGTAGTGAACAGTCAATATCTTCTATAGTTCGTTTAAATGTCAAAATTAAACCCTTGGTAACTTCAATAGTCCGAGGGTTTTTTGCCACCGCTTATAATGGGGCTATTCAAGAGCAAAGATGCATTTTGCTTTTGTGAAAGGATAGTATAAAGCTTATGAATATAAAGAAATGTCTGACTACGCTTCTAGCGTGTACTCTCTTATCTAGCACCTTAATTGCGTGTGGAGGTGGTAACAGCGATGTCACCTTCCCGGTTGTAGCAAATCCCGATGACTTCACACAAAGCACTGACCTAGCTGATCTCCCTACACTAGATTTGGATGAGGATGATGTCAATGAGACTGAAGAGACTTCGTCTCTAAGTGATGACGCTACTGATTTAACTGATGACATAGACGATCTTGACGATCTAGATGACCTAGATGATTTATTAGACGATGAAGATGGAGTCGGTGGCATTGGTGTTGAAACACCAGACTTCACAAGCGATGGTGTAGAAGTCGATAAAGGCTTATTAAACGTAACGGTCAGGTTCCCTGCAGGTATGTTAGGTGAGGAACAGATCGACTTAGATGAGTATGTAAGAGAGAATAAGTTCTCGGATGCAAAACTTGAGGCAGACGGATCTCTACTCGTGACCATGAGCCGTGGCCGCCATAGTGAGCTATTAAGTGAGATGCACGACTCAATCTTAGAGAACTTAAAGGACATGGTAGACAGCGATGAGATAGGATACATCACTGACTACAAGACCAATGGTGATCTATCTAAAATTGAAGTCTTTGTAGATGCCGAAGGCTACGGTGAAGCCTTTGACTTCACACTCTTTTCTTTAAGCTTAGGTGTTTCTGTTTACCAGATGTATCAAGGTGATGGGATCAAGTACGACATTAGCATTGTAGATAACAGTACAGGTGAGGTCTTGGACGCAGCGGTACAGCCACCAGTAGGTGAGTAAAGTTTTAGATTTACATCTAAAATAAACATTATCAGTTTAAGAGCTCTGGCAACAGGGCTCTTAATCTATTAGTGTCGTTTAAAGCTTTCTTGCTTCATTCTCATTGTCTTGCTTTAAGATCTCAATATTAAGGGAGAACTGCCAAGCCTCACCTTTATTCAAAATTGGTAAAGTGCCATTTGCTGCAGCAAGCGTTAAGTCATCTGGATAGCCATTAGTCGGTTCAAATGCAAGGTTTAAATCACCTCTATAGCCACCATTTGTGAGCCATAGACCTAAGTAAGGAAGCAAATCTACTGACCAAGTTAAGCGCACTTTTGTATTAGAGCTTTTGTAGGCTATGCTCACTTCTCCTAAGTCTAGTGCATCTACCAGATAGAGCTTTAGATACTCGTTACTTTGCTCTTGGAGTAGCTGCTCTAAGTGTGTCTCTAATTCTTTGAAGGGAACAATGCTGTTGCTTTTAGCATAGGGATTCTCCAAGACATTCCAAACCTTAGCCTTGCTTAGCTCTTCATTTATTAACGGCCAATACAGTTTCATATTAGCTTCCCAGCGAAACAAACCATGGAAAGTAAATGAGGCAGGTATAGCGTTTGTGCTTGTGTTTTTAATGTGCCACTTTAATTTTATTGTCCCATCTTCTAAGCTTATATCTTTAGAGTATTGAATAGAAGGGTCTTCAAAGTTATGCGCTAAGTGAAGTCCATACTGACTGACTTCATGTGATAGAGGCTCAGTCCAGATAAAGCCATGGTCAGGATAGTCTACGGTAAAGCCTGCTAATTCTCCCTGAAATACGCTAATAGAAGGGAAGACATCATCAATACCAGAGGCCGCACTGTCTGAGAAGTTTGCACCTCTCTTAGCTTTAGGCCAAGTGTCATTTTTATATTGAGCAAGTAATTCTTCGCCTGTTGCATTGATTTTGATAGATGCAATGTTGCCTCCGGATTTGGGCAGAACTATTACAGATAGCTCACTATTTCTAAGGCAGACGGCATCTTGGTCTTTAAAATTTAGCCGAGTGATTTTAATATTGCTTTCTTGCTTCATAGCCTACCTCTATAGATCCTTATATCTATCTTGCTTAGGTCCTAATCGATATCAAAGACGACAGCTACTTTACCGCATTCACCTTTATCCATCACATCGTAGGCAAGGTCCACTTCATCTAAAGTGAATGTATGGGTAACTAAGTCTTCTGGATGGATACCCCATCTTACAATTTTGTCGACCAATTCTTCCATACGCCAGATACTGGTGACCCAAGATCCATAGATCGTCTTCTGATCGTGGATCATGTCGGGGCTTGGATTTAGTTCTACTGTTCCACCTTCGCCAATGAAGGCAATCTTGCCCCACTTACTTGCTGCCCTTACACATAACTGACGGGCATCCGTGTGACCTGAGCAATCAATGGTCCGTTCAAGGCCTCGTCCGTTTGTAAGCTTTAATATTTCATCTAGTGTATTGCTGTTGCTATCTAGTACATAGTCTGCAAGACCCATGTCTTTAGCAAGTTTCCGCCTATAAGGACTCACATCTGTTCCGATGAGCATCTGAGCGCCCATTTCTTTAGCGAGCATGAGTGCTGCAAGACCTACTGGACCTAAACCAGTAACAAGCACTGCATCTGTACCGGAGATGCCAACTTTTAGTAAGCCTTCGTATACGGTACCAAAGCCACAGGCAATCTGTGCACCGTCAACATAAGACAAGCTATCGGGTAATGGGACTAAGTCTTTCTCGTCGGCTAGGATGTAAGCTGCCATACCACCATCTCGTTGCCAGCCATAGGCTGCACGGTGTTTGCTGGTGCATGAGATCATGTAGCCTTGTCTGCAATCCATGCAGACTCCACAACCTGAGATGTGATAGACAATGACTCGATCTCCAGTTTTGAAGCGTTTTAAATCAGGACCTGCTTTGACGATCTTGCCTGCAGGTTCGTGACCTGCAATTTTATTTTGATAGCCTTCTGGACCTTTACCTGTATGTTCACGGTATATGGCTCTGATGTCACTGCCACAAATGGTGGATGCACCTGTTTGAATTAAGACCTGTCCAAAACCAGGTTCAGGTATGCTTACATCTTCGAACCGAACACTACTGTCACCAGGGAGAAACGCTGCTTTCATGGTCTTACTCATCTTTATACCTCGCTACATAGAATGACTTCGAGCTTAATCTTTACACAAATCAGTATAGCATTACTAGCTTAAGACAAGAGACAAAGTTGAGAGAATAAGGTGGTCGTTTCCACTTATACAGCATATATATCCTTAAGTGCTTAGCTAGATAAACTTATATGGCAAAAGATAAGATGTACTTTAAA
>CAYXVJ010000087.1:0-9825 GCA_964468675.1 uncultured Oscillospiraceae bacterium | reverse complement strand
TGCTCTATTTGATCCTGAAGTTAACGTACGTGCGGATGTTGGACTTGAAGGTGAAGAGTGGAGATATGCAGAGGATGGTGAGTTGAATGATAAAGGTCAGCAAGCCAAGTTCTATCGTTTAACTGAAGGTTCTCAATATGATCCTGAGAAGGGCGAGCGAAACACACAATGGCCTATGGCAATGTATCTAAGGAATGAATTTGGTGAAGGTGGCGATACAAGTGTGTATGACACATATGGTGCTTTATGGGCTTTAACTTCTGAGCAGACAGGCGATGACCTCATTAAGCCATTAGAAGAAGCTACCATTAACTTATATGAACCTGCCTTCCCAGCAAGCGATACTCTCTTGCCACCAAACATAGTTTATGCAGATGCTGATATTGCTGAAAGTGCTGACTTGCAAGTGGTAATAAGTGAAACTGTCTCATCGTGGATGATGCGCTTTATCTTAGGTGAAGCTGATCTGGATACTCAATGGGATGACTTCCAAAGTGAACTAGAAGCAGCTGGTCTGTCACGTTATTTAGAAATAATTCAAACTGCATATACAGATATGCAATAGAGTCAAAAGGTTTTGGAATGGGGTTGCCAGTAGGCGGCCCCATTTTGACATATGTATGAGGTTGTAAAAGATGAGTGAATATCCATTATTAAATGATGTCGATTTCCAACGAGGTTTTAACCTTTTAGGACTCAGTAATGTAATTGACGGTGCCAACGTTCTAGGTCGCTGGCAGTACAATTTGCATGAAGTAGATCCTTTATGGAGTTTAGCACAGTGGGGGAGCAGATATAGTTTTCTCGATGAAGAGTATACCGAGAAAATTATTACTGACTCAAACTACATACTTCAAAACAAATCTAAAAAGGTCACTTTAGATAAAAGCACTGCCATGATCACACTAGATGTTTATGGTTCTGAAATATATGACAAGCCTAGATCCTATGGTGAAATGTGGGGGCATTTGTTATTGTCTCAAAATCTCTGTGATTTTGAGCAACCTGCGAGTTATTGCAAAGTGAATCAAATGGAAGTATTAAATGTATCATATTCTGCTTCGCTAAATCATTTTGAAGACTTGATGGATGAAAGTGCTGATGTATCTATGCATGCAGCTCAATTTCAGTTGTTTCTATATCTGTCAAATTTAAATCCTCATTCAGCAGGATATAAAGACATGATATGGTTTGGCATTCCTTTTTTTGATAATAGACATGAATATTCTGACCTATATGCTCATGAGGATTTTGGTCAAGAAGGCGCATCGCATAAGATGATCTACACTATTGCGGGTCGTGAGATATATTATGAGGGCAATTCATTCTATAAAGATGGCAAAGTTCATCCTGATAGAGATCACTGGATAAATGTCCAATTGGATGTTTTGCCTCATATTAAAAATGCGCTTGAAGTCGCACATAAGAACAATTTTATGATGGGGTCCGCTCTAGCTGATTTATTCATTAGTGGAATGAATATAGGATGGGAAGTTCCAGGAACTTTTGATGTATCCATGAGTGTTAAGGATCTGCAATTAACATCAATAGTAAAGTGATCTTCGTATTGTCGAGTTAACAGACAAGCTTTTACAAGTAAACTAACAAGTACTGCCCCGATTGCAAACGCTGTATCGGGGCAGTGTTGTAGAATGCTTAGTAGTATGTTTGAAGAGGTATTTTTATGAAGTTGTATTTAGATTCAAATCGTGTCGATCACGAACTAGGCGATAAATTTGGACTGTTTTTTGAGGACATCAACCATGCAGCTGATGGAGGCTTGTATGCAGAACTTGTCCAGAATAGATCCTTTGAGTTTGACCCGATCGATAACAGAGAGTACCACGCTTTAACTGCTTGGGAACCCGTGCAACGCGGTATGAGTTTTGTTCACTACCATGTAGAAGATAGGGAGCCTTTACACAAGAACAATAAACACTATTTAGTCCTTGAATCCATGCGAGCAGGAGATGGTGCTGGCATTGCCAATACCGGCTTTGCTGGTGGCATACCGATTGTTGAAGGTGAACGTTATTCTTTTTCAGTTTTTGCTAGATTGTTGAGCGATGAAGTAGCGCCATTAGTTGTAAGACTTGAAGATCAACATGGATCTTTATTAGCTGATGAAGTCCAATTTGTACCAACAAACACATGGACGAAATTTGCCGCATCAATACGTGCGTTTGCTAGCTGTCCTGATGCAAAACTCGTGCTTTTGTCTCGTGAGAAGATACGCGTGGCCATTGATATGGTCTCACTATTTCCACCTACCTATAAAGATCGAGACAATGGTATGAGAAGAGACTTAGCTACTGCATTGGCTGCGATGAAGCCTAAATTTCTTCGTTTCCCTGGTGGTTGTTTAGTACACGATGGTTCTTTAGATGCTGAAGATAGGAACAGCATGTATCGCTGGAAGAATACCATAGGACCTGTTGAGCATAGGCCTACGAAAAGAAGCAACTGGGGCTATAACCAGTCACTAGGCTTAGGATACTATGAATATTTCTTGCTTTGTGAGGATATCGGTGCGAAGCCAATACCTGTATTACCAGCTGGCTACGATCCCCACCATTTTAGAGCTGTACCTTTAGACGAGATGCAGCCATGGATAGACGATGCGCTTGATCTGATTGAATTCGCTAATGGCTCAGTGGAGAGTAGATTGGGTAAGATTCGTGCTGATCTAGGACACCCAGAACCTTTTGACTTAGAATATCTAGCTATCGGTAACGAAGAAGTAGGTCAAGCGTTCTTCGATCGTTATGCTTTGTTCCATGAGCAAATACGTCAGCGATATCCAGAGATCAAGATTATCAACTCTGCTGGTCCATTTGCTGCAGGTGGTGAATACGATCGTGGATGGGCTTCTGCAAGAGAACATGGATCAGACTATGTAGATGAGCACTACTACATGCTTCCTGAATGGATGGTCGCAAATAGTGATCGATACCTAGATTTTGATCGTAATGGACCCAAGGTTTTCTTAGGTGAGTTTGCAAGTTTTAAGAACACGTGGAGAAATGCCTTAGCTGAAGCCGTATACATGTGTGGTTTAGAAAAGGCTGCAGCTGTAGGATTGGTATGCTATGCGCCACTTTTGATGCATGTACACTACAGAAATTGGCCTGCCAATCTCATCTGGTTTGATAAGGATCGTGTGTCGCCTACGAGTAGCTACCATGTACAACGTTTGTTTATGGAACATCAAGGTACGCATAGCCTTGAAGTGGAACTTGAAGATGCACCTGTAGTGAAAGCTGCAACTGTAGATTATTCCGGTGACATCATCCTTCGAGCGATGGGACAAGAAACACATTTTACAAAGATTGAACTGCTTTTGGCTGATGGTAGCATACAGTATTTTGATGACATGTCATTAACGGATGAACCGTATGTCTTAGCAAAAAATGTTGATGGTAACTTCAAGTTGAACTTCAGTTTTGAAAAACAAGCTTCAAAAGATTATTCAAGATTAAACCAAGCAGGTATTGAAGTTCGTTTTAGAGAAAAGCATGACGATGAACATTTCGTTTGGATACTAGGTGGTTGGCAGAATCAAGACTCCATGATCGAGATGCGTAAACGAGGTACATCGGGTTGTCTTACACAAAGCTTGTTTACCGTTCAAGCAGAACACACTTATGACTGCTCGATCTGGACAAAGGGGGATGAGATCTTTACTGAAGTAGACGATCTTGTGATTAACGAAGCAGCTTTTACGGATCCTGGTATCAAACCTCTATACTATAGTGCTAGCTTAGATGCACCATCAGGTGATCTGATATTAAAAGCTGTGAACATCTATGGTGAAGATCAAGCGCTTAATATCTCACTTGGAGATGATCGATTCAAAACCTGCACGGTTTATACATTAGGTGGCTTTGAAGATGACATAGAAAATTCACTTGAAGATCCTAATCGAATTACACCACAAGAGCAGGTGCTTCCTGTAGTTGGTAATCAGTTCTCATATACATTGAACACGAATCACTTTGTGGTCTTACGCTTCTCATAAATACTTTAGACTCGATCGAGAATCCTAGGTTCATGCCTGGGATTTTTGATTCGGTATAATGGTATGGAAGAGATGTGAGGTGCACGTATGCGAGAAGACTATTTAGCAAGGCAATACAGTTCAATATTAGAGGCGAATACTGAGTCTGATGAAGAACAAGAAGACTTACCTTTATATGCTCAACTTGCAGAACAGTTTCGAGAGCAAATTCAAACGGAAGCATGGAAGCCAAGTGAGCAAATACCTACTGAAGAACAACTTTGTGAGTCGTTTAATGTGAGTCGTACGACAGTTAGGCGTGCGCTTGAGATCTTGGTGCAAGAAAAGCTTTTAGAAAGAAGAAGGCCTAAAGGGACATTTGTAAGACCCATGGAGGATCGTGACCATACGTTAAAGACCTTCCATCGTGGCTTCACTGAAGAACTTGTGGAACAAGGTAAAAATCCTCAGACCTTATTTGCAAAAGTAGAACTCTCACATGCTAGTGTTGAAGTTGCCCGTCAACTTAAAATTAAGCCTGGAGAACAAGTCTTATTTGTACAACGCTTAAGAGGAGCAGGACAAAAAGCTTTCGTGTATTTCCAAACGTGGCTAACGTATCAAGAACAACTGCCGCTAAGAGGAGAAGAATACTATCAGTCTTTATATGCATTACTAAGGTCAAAGGGTATTCATATGCGCAAGCGTTTTGAAGAGTTTGAGGCGATCTTACCTGACGAACAT
The DNA here is from genome assembly GCA_964468675.1 of uncultured Oscillospiraceae bacterium. Classification (GTDB taxonomy): domain Bacteria; phylum Bacillota; class Clostridia; order Saccharofermentanales; family Fastidiosipilaceae; genus CAYXVJ01. Next base: position 5,084 of record CAYXVJ010000087.1, on the reverse strand, counting down.
ATACAAGACGTCTTAGGTATTAAGCGTAATACGGCTGTTCTAAAGCGTACCATTGGAGCAGCTGCTGTGAATCAAGAGTTCTATGAATATACCGTCTGTTTTTATATCGGAAGTGAGTATTTGTACCGCTTCGACTATTCTTAAGGAAGCATCGTTTGCATACAATAAAGTCAAAGGGCTTGTTGGCCGTGCTTTGAAAAGAACGCCTTTCTTCTATCTGTTTCGTTCTATAGTAGCTTATAATGAGAATGTAGAGCGCTTTTTATATGCGCTTGGAGATCTGCATTGTTAGAATCGTATCCGTTCATTCAGCATTATTTAGAGTAAGAGATGCTATTAAACTGGACGCTTAAAGAAGCCAAGCAGAAAGGAAATAGAACAGATGAGACACTGGACTATGTACTTAATCCATCATTCCCATACGGACATTGGATACACTGAGCGCCAAGAAAAATTGATGACATACCATAAGGATTTTATCCTCCAGGCCATTCAAATACTAGATGATATACATGCAAGAAAACTTACTGGCTGTGAAGGATTTAAATGGCAGTGTGAGAATCAGTGGCAAGTAGAGAACTTCTATGCCAAGGCTTCTTCAGATCAAATTGCAAGTTTTGAGAAGTATGTGAAGAGCGGTGAGATCGGTCTTTCAGGAAACTATCTGAATATGACGGAGTTGATTGACCAAGATGTCTTGCAATCGAGAACCATGAAAGCTAAAGCCTACGGAGATAGAATAGGCGTACAGGTTAAGAGTGGCATGACTGCAGACATTAATGGCTATTCTTGGGGATATCCAGATGTACTTGCCGCATGTGGAATTGAAAATCTCTTATGTGCTCTACATACGCATCACGGCATGTTCCCTTTAAATAAAAAGCAAGAACCTTTCTTTTGGCAAGGGCCGAATCAAGATAAGGTGCTTGTATGGGTCAGTGACCATTACCATATTGGTAATGTACTGCATCTATGTCCTCGAGGAGGCTCCACATACATGCTGTTTGATGACATACATGACGAACTGCAAAAAGGGATTAGGACCTCAAGCGTAGAAGAGACGAATCAAAAAGAACTTGAGATCGCAAAGACTAGAATATTAAGATACGTTCAAAATCTAGAGGCAGAAGGTTATCGTTTTGATTTCTTCCCTATGATGGTCTCTGGTGCTGTTACAGATAACGCACCGCCGAATGCTGATATTGCTAAAAGGGTTAGCGATCTAAATCGAATTTTCGATGGTAAGCTAACCATTAAAATGGTGACCTTGGACGAGTTCTTTGACAAGGTTAGAGAAGCACAATCTATTCCTATTTATGAGGGAGATTTCCCCGATTGGTGGGCTGATGGTGTTGGATCTACGCCGAATACAGTAAAAATATTTAGAGAAGCACAAAGAAAATACGATCTGTGTAGAAAGCTAGATCCTGACCATACACTAGGTGATGCAAGACTATTTGAAAGCGCAGCAGAGAACATTATGCTTTATGCTGAGCATACGTGGGGCTATTCTTCATCTGTCTCTGAGCCATGGGATTCGCTTGTAGCTGTGCTTGAGAAGAAGAAAGATGCTTATTGCGTCAATGCACATACTGACATATCAAAAAATCTTGATTTAATTCTTGCTAAGATGGGTGAAGTAAGCATTCACTATCAAAAGGATCAAAGATATAAGGTCATCAATCCTCATCCGTTCCCATACAAAGGTACTGCCAAACTCTATATCGAGTACTGGGAGTATCTTGATGGGCGTCCACTAGATACGAGTGCAAGAATTGAAGCCATTGATGCGGTAACAGGTGAAAGACTCTCTTGCCAGGGACAGCGTATCGCAAGAGCCTATGAACTTGAGCTTGTGTTAGATCTTGCTGCCAGAGAAGAGATGACGATTCAATTGAAGCAGTCTTTTGAGAATAGTAGCACGTTGAAGAATCACGCCTATATCGGTGCTGAAGGTGTTAAGGATATTGTTACGGCTGTAGACTATCTTGAAAGCCCTTTTATGGTTGAAACAGACTTCTTTAAAGTTGAGTTTTCAAAAGACAAGGGTATCGCCTCCATTTTGAATAAAAAGACAGGTCAATTGATGACTGAAGATCTTAAAGGTGAAGGAGCATTCTCTGGAATTTATGAATTTACTCCCATGCGTGATGGGGATCCTGTTAGCGTAAGAAGCAAGATGGGCAGGAATCGCTCTTCTATGGCTACACAAAGAAGCATATCAAAATTGACGGATGTATCGATTGTAGAGAGCGGTGATGTCTATGTCACAGCAAAACTGTCCTATGAGCTGCCTGGTACGAAGTACTATAGTGTGTTCCTAAAGATTTATAAGCAATTACCAATCCTTGAAGCTAGGGTTTGCTTACATAAAGAAAGCGTTTGGGAGCCAGAAAATCTATATGTATCACTGCCATTTATTACAAATGCTAGAGGGGACAGCTACATTGATAAAATGGGATGCGTGATGCGCCCTGGCATAGATCAGCTCCCTGGTACTAACCAAGCATTCTATCTCCTACAAAACGGTTTATATATGGCAGGAGACTTGAGCGATATCCTAATTAGTATCAAGGATGCTCCATTGATATCCTTTGGCAAGAGAGAGGCAAAGGCAATTGAACTGTTCGACGCTAAGAATACTAAGATGAATCATGGGACGCCTTATTCGTGGATAATGAATAACTTTTGGGAAACAAATTTCAAAGCTGACCTCGGAGGCTTCTATGAATTCACTTATACCGTTATTGCCGATACATTCACATCAGCAGACCATGCTCTTGAATATGCCAGGGCAGTGAATGAAGGGCTTGTGGCATTCTCTATCTAAAAGATATGAGGGAGTCTAGAAATCTATTTATTCTTTTGGCGATGCGTGCTAAGGAAGATCCTTACTACGCATCGCTTTCTTCTGTCGACCTTAAAAAACTCTAATCGACAAGCGAGTCTCCTAGACTACACAGCGAAAGCCAAAAATACGATCGACTTTTGTTCTGGCGAAATGCAAGTGAAAAAGAGGTCAATTGGCTCTAATTGTGCTGAACAATGTACCATAGATAGTACTATCAATTGCATACAATAGAATCAAATGCCTTAGTACCAGTACTTTGAAAAGAACTGGTACTTCTTTTCGTTCTGTCTTAGAATTGTATTGTAATGACAATGCATTAGCTATTATGCACATATGATAGGAGATCTAAGATGTACGAACCCAATCCGGTAATCAAGATTCGTTCAGAACATGAGATACTGTTTGGTTTAGACGCTAGTATACAAGCGCTAAAAGAAGAATATACAGACAAAATTATTGCCATCGACTTGTACCCCGGTGTGACAGAAAGCCTTATAGAGTCGCTTGTGAAAAAGCTTGATGCAAGCCTCGTGATTCATGCAGACCGCATATTTAAATCTAAAGATGAGATCAATACACTACTTGCTCGAGATATCACAGACGATCGTATTTTAGGAAGAAGAACCCTTTACAGCTTTGAAGAATTACTCGATGAAGCAGAACTAAAAGAAGTCAAAAAAGAATTAAAAGCTAAAGATGGCTTACGTGTTATTTGGGGAACTGGTGCCAGCTTAGTTGGTATTCAAGACGCTGTCGTTTATGCAGATATGACACGGTGGGAAGTCATCAAGCGCTATCGTAGAAACGACTATGCAAACTGGATGGCAGATAACTTTGAAGAAGACCCAAATCGTAAGATTAAAAGAAGTTACTTTGCTGAGTGGATATTAGCAGATAAGCACAAGCAAAAGATTTGGCCACAAGTGAAGTGGTACTTAGATACAGTCGATGACAATGAGCTTAAAATGGTACGGGCAGAGGCTTTAAATGATTCCTTTGAAGAAATCGTACAGCAGCCCTTTAGCCTAAAACCGTTCTTCGATGAGGGCGTATGGGGTGGTACGTGGATGCAAGAGACCTTAAAGGTTGGACAAGATAAACGTAACCTTGCCTGGTCATTTAATGGTGTACCAGAAGAAAATAGTTTACTTCTGGGCTTTGCGAATGGTGTATTAGAAACACCTGCCCAAAACCTTGTTTATGCAAAGAGCATTGAACTCATGGGTGAGCGTGTCTTTGGACGCTTCGGTTACAGCTTCCCCATCCGCTACAACTTTTTAGACACTATGGGTGGTCAAAACTTAAGTTTACAAGTCCATCCAGTCACCAATTACATCCAAAATGTCTTCGGTATGCCGTACACCCAAGACGAGAGCTATTACATTGTGACAGCAAAACCTGATACTTATGTTTATGCTGGAGTAAAGACGGGCATCGATCAAGAGCAGATGAAAGCTGAGCTTTATGAGGCCGAGCAAGGTAAGATCAAATTCGATGCTGACAAATATGTGAATCGAATCAATGTAAAGACACATGACCATATTTCATATCCAGGTGGAACCATCCACTGTAGTGGACGAGACATGGTGGTCCTTGAGATTAGCTCAACGCCCAATCGATTTACCTTCAAACTGTGGGACTGGGATCGCGTGGATTTAGACGGTCTACCACGTCCAATCAATTTAGAGCATGGCCTCAACAACATCCAGTGGGATCGTGATACGAAGTATGTATATGACGAACTCTATAACCAAATAGAGGTACTGGAGGAAGGCGAAGGCTATCGTGTGGAACGTACAGGTCTACATAAGTCTGAATACATCGATACCATAAGACATTTCTTTAAAGTTCCAGTAGTACATAAAGGAAATGGGTCTGTTCGTATGGTGAATCTAGTAGGTGGAGAGGCATGTATTGTCGAAAGCGTCGACGGCAGCTTCGAACCTGTGAAGATCAACTATGCAGAGACCTTCATTGTGCCTGCATCAGTGGGTGACTATATTGTGCGCCCAGCAACAGACAAGCCAGATGACTTCCTTGTAACGATTGAAGCGAGTGTGAGGTAGGATGCGACGAGTTTTAGTGCTAGTCATAGACGTTGGCGGTAGTTCACTAAAGGCTAATGCCATGGAGGTTTCTAAGCAAGCAGATTTTGTATTGACCGAAGACCTCTCCTTTGACATAGACACAGCACAAGATCGCAGCTCAATTCTCGCCTCATTTGGCAAGTTAT